>NZ_FR898063.1:8548-12318 GCF_000437175.1 Ruminococcus sp. CAG:330
TGCCGCCGGTGTAGCAGGTCACGCTGGATTCCTTGCTGGACATTACCATCTCCGAAGAGCCGTTGGGCAGGGTGAAGGTGGCGAGAACATTGCCGCTTGCGTCAGCAAAGGTAATGGTCTGTCCGGCAGAAACCGAGGTGCGTGACAGGAAGGAGTAGCTGCTGGGTGTTTCAAACATGTCGCTGCTGCCTGCCGCAATGACCGTACCGCCGGAATAGGTGATGGAGTTGTTGCTGTCGCCGCAGTCCAGCGGGCCGTTTCCGCCGCCGGTCTGAGAAACAAAGATATAGCCGCCGTTGAAGTAGATGTTGCCGTTGGAGTCCAGACCGTCACCGGCTGCATTCACATAGGTGTAGCCGCCGTTGAAGGTCATGGTCTGGCTGCCGCCGCTGGAGTTGCCGCCGGGGCCGCCCCAGCCGCCCTGACCCCAGCCGCCGCCGCTGCTGTTGCCGCTGCCGTCTGCACCGCCTGCGGCATTGTAGCCGTCATCGCTGGAAGTGACCATAACAGTGCCGCTGTTCTGGGTGATATCCACGCCCTCGATGCCCTCGTAGGACTTGGTGATGTTCACGGAAGGCGCATCGTATCCGCCGCCGGTGCTGCCGATGATCAGAGCGTGGTCGCTGTGTGCGCCGTCGTCCGCCGTGGCGAGGGTCATGCTGCCGCCCAGCAGCTGCATGTCGCCGCCGCAGTGCAGGCTGTCGTCCGAGGAATCGATGTGAATGGTGCCGCCGTTGATGATGAGGTCGCCGCCGCTCTGCCATGTGGTGCCGGCAGAATCGTATACGCCCACCGACTTGATGCCCTTGGCGCTGATGTCGGTCTTGTTGGAGTTGCCGTCACCGCCCATGCCGCCGCCGGGGCCGCCCCAGCTGGAGGCGCTGTCGGAGAAGTTCGAGCCCTGATAGGTGGTGATGTACAGTTCTCCGCCGTTCATGGTGAAGGTCTGCTCTGCCTGAATGCCGTCGGCGTAGGAGTCAATGTTGACGGTACCGCCGCTGATGGTGATGTATCCCTTGCCGTCCTCGTCGGAGTTGGTCTTGATGCCGTCCCCGCCGGAGCTGCCGTTGTTGGTGTTCACCGTCACGGACAGGGTGCTGTAGTCGGTGGCATCCGGATCGCCGATGCGCACGGAGTCGTTGCCGCGGATGCCGTCGTCTGCGGCGTTGACGGTAATATTGCCGTTCCAGATCTTCAGGTCATTCTTGCACACAATGCCGTCCTCGGTGTTGCCGTTGACGATGAGAACGCCCTTGCCCTTGAGCTTCAGGTCATCTCTGGAGAAGATCGCACCGTTGACCGTGTTGGTGTTGCCGTCGCTGTCCACATAGGTGTCCGTGTGGGAAACGCCGTCCGAGATGGTGTTGGTGGTGCCGTTCTTGGCGGAGATCTGAACCTCGTCCCCGATCGCCTCCACATAAATCGGTGCGGCAGTGCTGTTGGAGAGAGTCAGCCCCTCCAGATTCAGAACGACCTTTCCCGCCGGCTCTGCGGTCTTATCCACATTGACGGCAAGCTGTCCGCTGGTGCTTTCACCGCTGACAGAGAGTTCGCCGGAAGCGGTAACTGTTACATTGGCTCCGGAGATCGTCAGGTTCGAGGGGTTGGAAACCACACTGCCGGAAGCGTTGGTCGCTGTGACGCTGCTGCCGCTGTAGACCAGAGCCGTTGCCACATTGTCCTCTGCGGGCGTGCTGCTGCCGCCGGACAGTTCCTTGACGCCGGTGAACTTGGTGAGGATGCCGGTCATAGCAAAGGTGCCGTTATCGGAACCGTCGTGGGTCATCTGCGTGCTGCCGGTGTACAGGCTGTAGCTGCCGGATGCCGAGAGGTTCGGGCTGCTTGCCAGCACATAGGAGTACTTTTTGGCCGGTGTCATCTCATAGACGGTGCTGCTGCCGCTCTTGAGGGTGACGGTGCTGTTCTTCTTCCACTCTGCGGCATAGTCCAGCTGTACCACGCCCTGGGTGCAGCCGGAGGTGTCCAGTGTGACGGCTGCGCCGGATGCATTCCTGTCGAATGCGTAGTCCGTTGCCGTTGCCAGCACTTCGCCGCCGGTGATGGAGAGTGCGCCGTTTTCGTCCAGCGTGAAGCCGCGGTCGCCGCTGGCGGTCACCGTACCGCCGGAGATGCTGAGGGCAGTTGCTGCCTGTACCGCATCGTTGCCCGCCTTAATGGACACGCTGCCGGACAGAATGGACACATCCTCCTTGGAGGACTTCAGACCGTCTGCGGAGGAGGTGACAGTGACCGTAGCACCGTCTACCTCCAGTGTATTATTTGCCCGGATGGCGTCGGCGTCAGAAGTGGCATCGACATCTGTGTTGATGCTGATGTCGCCGCCGTTGAGCTTGATGTCGTCCTTGGAGCGGATTGCCGTGTTCATGCTGCTGGTGATGTTCAGCGAGCCGGTGCTGTTCTTGGTGACGGTGATGTCACAGTTGCCGTAGATGACACCGCCGGTATCAGCATTGGCAGGCATTGGCAGCCGCTGCCGTGTCGGTCAGCGTGTTCGTACCGCCGCAGGTGAGCTTCAGCTTCTGGGCGCTTTGTGCCAGAATGCACGGTGCACCGGTGGAGGAGGACATGGTCACATCCTGTAGGAACAGGGAAACCGCCTCCGCATCTGCCGTGGTGTCCGGCACATTCACCAGAACCTGACCGTCCGTAATGCTGCCGTCTACCACGTAGTTGCCGGAGGCGGAGATGGTGACGGTTTTGCCGGAAACGGAGGTGACACCCTTGGTGTCGCCCTCGACGGTGATGCCGCTGTCGCTGAGATGAATGGTGATGGCGTCGCTCACGGGGTCGGTGTTGGCAGCCATCTGCCGCAGCTTGCTGAGGTCAGCGCCGCTGACGCTGCCGTCCCCGTTGACATCGGCGTTCTGCGCCTGCGCTGCGGTCAGGGTGCGTGTGCCCAGCAGGGCGCTTTGCAGCAGCAGGACATCGGCGGAGGTCACCTGACTGTCGCCGTTTAGATCGCCGGAACCTTTTGTGCCGGCTGCGCCAGCCGGGAAAAACGCCGGCATTGCTGCTGTGCATAGAATGGATAGTGCCGCAGCACTGGCCAGAATGCGGCGGGATTGTTTTTTCATATTGCTCACTTCTCCTTTTGGTCGGGAAGCCCGCTGAGGACTGCCGGTCGGAACAGACCGGCGCACCACGGCAACTTCCGTACTAAGATGGAATTGAAACGGCAGAAGTATGGGAAGTACCTCTTGTTGCCTCTTAGTATAACGGCCTTTTCTTAAAGAATTCTTAAAAATGAAAAAAATCCCGCTGCTGTTGAAAATTTTTTGTGCGGTATGTGACCGAATTTGCCGGAAAGCGGTAAAACCGTGCGCTGTATCGTGCCGGCTTCCGTATGGACAGGCTGAGCCGTGTCCGCAGGTTTGTGTCAGGGGACATGGAAAGCATCGTGCGAAAACGAAAAAAACCGGAGCTGTTAAACTCGTCAGGCTGCTCCAGCTGAGCGCAGCTGGCGAGGTGTTCTTAGAGGGCACGTGCCCTCTAAGTCGCCGTCCGCAGACGGCGAAATCCCCGTGCCCATACTTCTGGGCACAGGTCGCAGGTGGGTGAGAAAAGCGACAGCTTTTCGAGGGCGGAGCGAACAAGACCGCTCCGCCCTGTTTGCCGCTTGCAGTACTATGATTTTGAAAACATTCCGGTGGAATGTTTTCAACGGGATTCCCCTTTGCCGAAACCGGCGGACAACAAAAAGATGAAGAATATAGGCCTCCCCTGAAAGGGGTGACTCCCCACGGGGTGGG
>NZ_FR898064.1:0-1566 GCF_000437175.1 Ruminococcus sp. CAG:330
CCCCGTGGGGAGTCACCCCTTTCAGGGGAGGCTAATCTTCTTAAACGCTTTGTAGTTTAAAACCGACGGACACGGCACGCCGTGTCCCTACAAAGCCAAAGTGCACGAAACACCTCGCCAGCTGCGCTCAGCTGGAGCAGCCTTATTGGGCAACTTGATGAGATATGTTCTGTTTCTGCGCATATACGCTTTGTTTTCCGCACAACCGCAATCTTTTTCTGCGCAGCAAAAAAGCTCCGCCACTTCCCGAATCTCTTCGGCTCGTGGCGGAGCTTCTTTATTTTCCCTCAGCTGTCCCGCTCAGGCACAGCGCTCAGGTCTTACTTCTTCTTGCGTCCGTTCTTCCGTCTGGTTGCAGCTGCAACTGCAAACGCTGCCAGTGCGGTGGGAACCAGAACAACTGCAAACGCATCCTTGGTTTTCGGCGTGCTGCTGATGTTCTGTGCACGATAGCTGCCGCTTCCGCTGCTGCGATTGGAATAAGAGGTGTTGCTGGAATTGCTGCGGTTGCCGGTGGTGGTTGTACCGCCAGCAGCTGCTGTGGTCGTGGTTTCTCCTGCACTTGTGGTAGTGGAAACCGCCGGTGTCTGTTCGCCGTGATTTGCATCGGTATTGTGCGGTGTCGTCTCGGTCGTAACCTCGGTGGTTGTCTCAACCGGTGCGGTGGTCACTTCCGGCGTGGTCACAACGCCGATGTACTCATCGACCATGGTTACCACACGATCAACGCCCGCTGTTGTTGCGATCAGAACCGGTGCGCCGTTCTCGTCCCGAACCAGATTGCCCTCGCCGTCCAGCTCATAGGTGAGAATCGAAACGGTGCCGTTCTCTTCCAGCTGGAAGTAGATCGGTGCAGCGATGAGATAATCCACCGGTGCCAGCGTCTCGGTCAGGCAGTACGGTACGCCGACCTCCACATTCCGGATGACGTGGGATGCGCCCTCTTCAGATACCCAGGAATCGATGACGTTGCCGTCCAGATCGGAAACCTCCAGCGATGCGCCGGCGATCTCAACCCCTGCGGTGTCGCACTTGCGGATCACAACGCCCTCTTCCACAATCGGAGTGGTCGTAGTTTCCTCGGTGGTGGTTGTCTCTTCCGTGGTGACTTCCTCCGTGGTCGTCTCCTCGGTGGTAGTTTCCTCCGTGGTGCTCTCTTCGGTGGTTGTCTCCTCCGTGGTTGTCACAACTTCTGTGGTGGTTCTCTCTTCGGTTGTGGTCTCCCCGGTGGTGATGACAGTTGCCAAAGCCGTGGTGGTTGTCGTTGTCGTCGTTGTGGCAGTTGTTGTTTCAGTAGTCGTTCCGCTGGTCGTCGGTGTCGTCGGGCCGGCAGAAGTCGGGGTAGTCTGTGCGGTAGTCGTTGTGCTGCTAGTTGTGGTGGTCACGGTAGTCGTGGTCATCGTCGGGCCAGCCGAGGTGGGCGTGGTCTGTGCGGTGGTGGTTACCGTGGTGGAAACTGTGGTAACTGTCGTTGCAGCTGTGGTGGTTTCCGTGGTTGTGGTAGTCGTTGCTGCGGTAGTTGTTTCGGTAGTCGTTGCCTCAGTCGTGGTCTCCTCTGTGGTGGTC
>NZ_FR898065.1:0-44513 GCF_000437175.1 Ruminococcus sp. CAG:330
GGTTCCACCCGTTCCCATTCCGAACACGGTAGTTAAGCTCTTTCGCGCCTACGATACTTGATCATCTCGATCTGGGAAAATTGGTCAATGCCGGCATAGCATTTAGAGCATATGAATGCTCTAGATATTCCTCCATAGCTCAGTCGGTAGAGCACGCGGCTGTTAACCGCGGTGTCGCTGGTTCGAGTCCAGCTGGGGGAGCCATTGAAAGCTACGGGAAAATCCGTAGCTTTTTTGTTTGTATGAATCCTTGCGAAATAAATGAGAAATGCGGACGGCGATTTATTCGCTGTCCGCATTTTTACGATATCTGTAGATTTACGATTACTTGAAAAGCCACTGGCGCAGCAGTGCCAGATCCATGCCATTAATGGCGGCATCCTGACTGATATCTGCCGAGGGCAGTTGCCCCTTGGAGAGATTTTCCTGACGAATCAGATATTTTTGCAGCAGAACATAGTCCGCAAAATTGCATTCGCCGTCGCCGTTGATGTCAAAATCAACCCCATCCAATGCAACAAATGTGATGCCGAATGCTTCGGCGTGACTTTGTGCGGAGGAATCACGGTAACCGTAGATGATGCCATCAAAGTGTCCGCTGTATTCCTTCGATTTAATGCCGTTGGAGATGGTTTCGATGCTGCCATAGATGTCGCAGTTGGGGTTGCAGATGGTGATTTTCTGAAGCACCCAGCAATCTTCAAATGCCCGCACTGCAATTTCTTTGACGCTGGCGGGGAGTTCCATGGCGGTAAGGGCACGGCAGGAAGAAAATGCGCTGGAGCCAATGCGCTCTAAGCCATCGGGAAGCGTGGCGGAGGTAAGAGCGTAGCAAGCGGAGAAAGCAGCATCTCCAATTTCCGTCACATTGGCGGGAATGGCGATAGATTCAAGCTTTTGACACCCTGTAAAGAGATTGCTGGGAACTTTGGTGATGCCGTTGGGGAGATGCGCCTCGGTCAGCGTCTGGCATTTTTGAAATGCTTTGGCGCCAAGCGTGGTCACATTGTCCGGAATGTAGATTTTCTCCAGAGCATAACAGTTGCGGAATGCTTCTGTGCCAATGCTCTCCAAAGATTCCGGCAGCGTCACGGTTTGCAGCTTCTCGCATCCGCTGAAAGCCATCATGCCGATGACACGCACACCCTCGGGAATCTGCACCTCCGTCAGGTTTTTATTGTGGGCAAAGGCGTTGCTGGAAATGCCGACGGTGTCCGGACGAATGGTCACACTGGTGACGCTGGAATCGCAGGAGATCAGCCAGTTTCCGGCATATACCATGCTCTCGGAATTCTGCTTCTGAATCAGCGGTGTGCTGTCGAATGCCATATCGCCGATGGCGGTGACACGGTCCGGAATCTGAATGTCCTCCAATTCCGTTCCGTAAAAGGCATAGTCGCCGATTTCCTCCAGTGTAGCGGGCAGCTGAATGGCGGAGATGCTGGTGTCCTGGAATGCATATGCGCCAATGGTGGTGACGCCCTCCGGAATATGCAGCCCCGTGACCAGTCTCTGATTTCTCAGCGCACCGGGAGCGACGGTCACCAATCCTTCCGGAAGTGTTACTTCTCCGCTCAGTTCACCGCTGCCGATCAGAATGTTGTTGACGATGATCAGATTGCCCGCAATCTCGGACTGTGCGTTGAACCATGCGGTTTTGTGAAAGGCGTACATGCCAATGCCGGATAGACTTTTGGGGAAGAAGATGCTGCTAAGGCTGGAGCAGCTGTTAAACGCCTCGCTGCCCACAGTTTTCAGCGTGCTGGGAAAGGAGAGTTCCGTCAGCCCGCTGCACGCAAAAAACGCACTGTCCCCGATGGTTTCCAGTCCGTTCCGGAATGTGACGGTTTGGAGGGCGGTGCAGTTCTTGAAGCAGCTCCCTCCAATGCTGGTGACGGAAGCCGGAATGTCAATGGATTCCAGTGCGGTGTTGGAGAATGCCAGTGCGCCGAGATAGTCCGGCTGTTCCGGCAGAGTCACGTTCTTTAAGCTGGTGCATCTGGCAAACAGGTAATCCTCCACGGCACGGAGGTTCTTGGGAAGACGCACTTCTGTGAGCGCCGTGCAGCCGGAAAATGCACTGTTGCCAATGCTGCGGATGCTGTCCGGCAGGGTGACATCAGTGAGATTTTCCAGATTTGAAAATGCCTGAAATGAAATGCTGGTGATGCTGTCCGGCAGCGTGAGGGATTCCAGCGCAGTGCACTTGGAGAGGGCAAAGCTGCCGATGCTGTTCACCGGTGTACCGTCGATTTCGGCGGGAATTTGGAGTGTCGTTCCGGTGAATACCAGCTGTTCGATCTGGATACCGGCGTTATCAATGTGGTATGTGATGGTGCCTACGCTGTCATCGGTGTAGGTCAGCGAAGTGGTTTCAGCAGCGGATGCGGAGAGCGAAACGCCAGGAAACGCTTTCCCATGCATGGCAACTGGCGTCATGCAGATGCACAGCGCCAGAATACCGGCAGCAGTTTTTTTCCAATTCATAATGTTCCTCCTGTTTTGACGGCTGTTTCAATAATTTCTTACCGTTTTATTATAACAAAGAAATTATATTTTGTCAATCCGCCGTGAGATGTGAAACAATTGGAAGGCTTGTGAACGAAACAGAGAAAAATGCTGCATGAAATAATTTTGTCATATATAAATCGATGTCTTGACAAAATTCATTTTCTGTGCTACAATAAAAGTTGAGTATGTTACATTTCAGGGGATTGTATCATAGAAAGGAATTTATCGAGCATGAATCGTCAGGAGAAAATCACAAAGACGACCGGGCAAATTCTGCGGGAAAACATCTGTACGCTGTTCAACCTGCTGAATCTGCTCATCGCCGTTGCGCTGGTGTACGTTCACGCATGGTCCAACCTGTTCTTTATTTTTGTCATTGCGTTCAATACCATTATTGGCATTGCGCAGGAGATCAAGGCAAAGCGTTTGATTGAGAAGCTCTCCCTGCTTTCTGCGCCCAAGGCAGAGGTGGAGCGAAACGGCAAGGTGCAGGAAATCGCCGTGGAGGAGATCGAACTGGAGGACATCCTGCTGCTGGACAGCGGTAAGCAGATTTGCGCCGATGCCACAGTGGTGGAGGGCACGGTGGAAGTCAACGAGTCCCTCCTGACTGGTGAGTCGGACGCCATCTTGAAGAAGACGGGGGATTCGCTGCTCTCCGGCAGCTCTGTCATCAGCGGAAAGTGCCGTGCGCAGGTCATCCACGTGGGCAGCGATAACTACGCTGCCAAAATCGCCAGAGAGGCAAAGAAAACCAAGGCGATCAACTCGGAGCTGGTGCTCTCTATGCGGAAGGTCACCAAGCTGACGGGTTTCTTTATCGTGCCGCTGGGTGTGCTCCTGTTCCTGCAGGCGTACCTGATGCGGGACAACAGCCTTTACGATGCTGTTGTCACTACCTCCGCCGGACTGCTGGGTATGCTGCCCAAGGGCTTGTACCTGCTGATCAGCATCGGACTTGCTGCCGGCATTGTGGCACTCTCCCGAAAAAATGTGCTGGTGCAGGATCTGTACTCGCTGGAAAATCTGGCGCATGTGGACGTGCTCTGTCTGGATAAGACCGGTACGCTGACAGAGGGAAAAATGCAGGTGGAGGCGGTCATTCCGCTGGCAGACGGTGCGGAAGCGGAGTTCCGGAAGCTTATGGGCAGCTTTCTTCAGAATACCACCGATAACAATGCCACATTTCAGGCGCTGAACGAATATTTTACTTGGTCGGATGCCTACGCACAGGCGGCAAGCGTTCCCTTTTCCTCCGACCGGAAGTGGAGCGCCATTACCTTTGCCCACGGTGTCACATTTGTTGTGGGCGCACCGGAAAAGCTGTGCCCGTCGGAACTGCCGGAGCAGCTGCGGGCGCATATGCAGGCGGGTAAGCGAATCCTGCTGGCAGGCATCACACAGGAGACGGTTTCCAAACAGGAGGCGCTGCCGAAGATCCAGCTGCTCGCTGCCATTACCATTGTGGATCCCATCCGGAAAAATGCCCCTGCTGCCATGGAATATTTCCGCAGCGAGGGCGTTGCGGTAAAGATCATCTCCGGCGATAATCCGGTGACGGTTTCCGCCATTGCCGCACAGGCTGGCGTGCCGGGGGCAGAAAAGTACATCGATATGAGTCAGATCGGGGACGAGGACATCGACGCCATTGTGGAAACACACTCCGTCTTTGGACGTGTGACACCGGTTCAGAAGAAACAGCTGGTGGAGGCGCTGCACCGGAAAAAGCATACCGTCGCCATGACCGGCGACGGCGTCAACGATTTGCTCGCCCTGAAAGAAGCGGATTGCAGCATTGCTGTGGGACAGGGTAGCGATGCTGCCCGTCAGGTGGCGCAGCTGGTGCTGCTGGACTCGGATTTCTCCGTGCTGCGGGATGTCCTCATGCAGGGACGGCGTGTGGTCAATAACATCACCAAGTCCGCCGGCGTGTTCTTTATCAAGACGCTGTACTCCATTCTGCTGTGCGCCATTTGTCTGGTGACGAATACGCCGTTCCCGTTCATCCCCATTCAGATCACACTGATCGATCTGGTGATCGAGGGCTATCCGTCTTTCTTTGCCTCCTTTGAGCCGAACGCCAAGAAGGTCACGACACGCTTCCTGCCCGAGGCCATTCGACGGGCTGCCCCCAACGCCATTGCCATTGGGGTGTGCTTTGTGCTGTATCTGATTCTGTACGCCGCAGGCATCATCGGCGCCGGCGGAGAGAATACCCAGGCGAATGCCCTGCTGTACCTGCTGATCGGAACGGTGGGCATCATGGGCGTCTTTAAGATGTGCTACCCCATGAACCGGCTGCGGGCGTTTCTGGCGGTGACAACGGCGGTGGGACACTATGCCGTGGTTGCCCTGTGTCTGTTCCTCAAGGATCACATCCTCTGTCTGGATATCCTCCATATGGCAGTGCCCACCGGAACCACACTGCTGCTCTTTGTGCTGTTCACGGCGGTCAGCGTGCTGACGGAACGGCTGCTCTCCTGTACGGTTTTCCGGAAAAAAACGGCTTGACGAGACAAGCCGGATCATCCATAGATTTGTGAAACAGGTCACTCTGCAACAGCGCAGAGCGACCTGCTTTTTTCAGGAAATAGAGGGACTTCGTGGTTAATTTTCACAAATGTTCCCTTGATTTTTACCATGTTTTATGTTATGATAGGAGAAAAAACAGAAAAATAGGAGGGAAAAGTGTGATTCGAATTGCAATATGCGATGACGAAGCGTCGCAGGCGAGGGAGATTGCAAGAATCGTGGGAAATTTTTTTCAAAAACAGGAAATTGCACACCGCATTGATCTGTTTTCCAGCGGGGAGGCGCTGCTGAAAGATCAGGAGTTTATCGACGTGGTCTTTCTGGACATCCAGATGGGCGGTATCGACGGCATTGAAACGGCGCAGGAGCTGCGGAACCGTGACACACGGACGGTGCTGTTTTTCATTACATCCTATTCCCAGCACATCATGCGTTCCATGACCATCCACCCCTTTGCCTTTCTGGTGAAGCCGGTGGAGGAGGAACAGCTGGTGCAGAATCTGGAGGACTACCTGAACTACGCCCGCAGCATGCAGCAGGAAGAGCAGGAGGGTGAGATCTACCTCATGGAGGGGGAGATGCTGACACGGTTTGATCCGAACGAGATCTATTATTTCCACTATCTGAAAGATCGGGTGATCGAGGTGGTCACCGAGAAAAAACGGCATCAGGTGAAAAATACCATTACCCAGCTGTATGACATGCTGAACCACAATCTGTTTCTTATGCCCAGTCAGAGTTTTCTCGTGAATATCCAGTACATTCAATCCGTCAACACCAAGGCAAAGTCGCTGATCATGAAAAACGGTGATGTGATTCTGGTCGCCAGACGGCGGTATCCGGAGATCTTTGAGTTTCTCAGCCATAGTTATTTCAAGTGAGGTGATGGTCTGTGGTAAAATTTGCGCTGGAATGTATGACGACACTGCTGTGCGCAGTTCTTTTCGTGTTTTTCCTGTCCGCAAGGTACCAGCTCTGGAAGGAACGCCGTGTGCTGCGGTTCGTGCTGGCGGCTGCAGTCGTGGCGGGGAAGATGCTGGTTGGCTATCTGCGGATTCCGCCGCTGAACTTCATTTCCTTTTGCCTGATGATGCTGCTCCTGCTCTGGATTCTGTATGAGCGGCCGTATCCGCTGCTGGTGCTCAATCTGGGGGCTTTTGTGGCGGCAACGATGACTGCCGACACCTTTGGTGTCCTGCTGGTATCGGCGCTTCGCCGTGTCACCATTGTCACAGTGCTGAGCGAGGATGCTATGTTTTTCCAGGACCACGTCTGGAACTGGCTTATTGTGATCGTTTTGGTGCGTCTTTTGAGCGTTCTGCTCGGGCGGAGCGAGGGAAAATCCATCCGGTGGCATGAGGGCGTGTTTTATGTCCTGCTGATTCTCTTTCAGGTGGCGATCTTCGCCTATATTTCCACATCGATTCAGGAGTATTCGAGAGGTTCGTTTCTGATGCTGCTGATGGGAGGATATCTGCTGCTGGACATCTATATCATCTTTGTGTTTTACCAGATCTCTCATGCGAGAGAGGCGGAGCGGCAGGTGGAACTGATGGAACAGCAAGGACAGATTCAGCTGCAAATGTATCGGGAACTGCAAAAGAAATACGACCAGTCCTGTTCCATTATGCACGACATCAACCGGCACTTGAATATGCTGGAACAGCAGACGAAGGGCAGGGAGGACGATCGGACACGGCAGTACTTTGCCGATATGCACAAGGCCGTGGGACAGCTCTCGCCCATGATCAAGAATCAAAATGCCATGCTGGAAATCATCCTGAACATTCTCGCAGAGCGTTCCCAGAAGGAGTCGATTCTTTTGGACATGGATGTGGAGGAACGCTCCCTGCATTTTATCTCCGACATGGATCTCACCACCATTTTTTCCAACCTGCTGGACAATGCGGTGGAGGCGTGCATGAAGCTTCCGCCGGAACAGCGGTGGATCCAACTGAAGCTGGAACAGAGGATGGGACTGATCCGAGTGCGGATCCAGAACAGCTGTCTGTCCGAGGAGGAGGAGCGAAAACTGCCACGGGATGCAACGGCAAGATCGCACATCGGCATCGGGTTATCCAACGTAAAAATGACAGTAAAGAAGTATGATGGCACGGCGGAGATTCATCGGGGGCTGGAAAGATTTGATGTTTTACTGATTATTCCAGTTCCAAATTCGGATTAAAATTCCCAAAATTTGAAAATTTTCTCCCAAAAAAATTTTTGACTTGACCAAATGAAGACGAAAAACGACCAAATAAAGCTGGAGGGTTGATTTTCAGCGAAAATGGTGCTATACTGGGTGATACAAGACGTCTTGGATTTTCAGAAAGGAGAACATGAACCATGCAGAGCAAAAAGGGAATGAAGAAGGGTATTCTGACCGGTGTTGCTGCTGTATCCAGAAAGGCTTCTGAGTTTACTGCAAACCTTCCGTGCGTTTGGTGGAACTATCAGCCCCAGATGCCCAAGTCTGTAAAGAAGATGCGGAAGTTCTGATGCTGGCACGTCTGGCAGAAAAATTTGCGGGGAAGTTGGTACAGGCAGGAACGGTATCTCAGGAGGAGGCAGACGTATACGCATTTGGCTTTTACCAGATGCTTATGCTGCTGCTGAATGTTGGGACAACGCTGCTGCTGGGAGCCGCTTTTGGGTTGTTCTTACCCTGTGTGCTTTTAAATGTTGCCTATATCCCGATTCGGGTGAGTGCCGGTGGTCACCACGCAGACACCCCGTTTCGATGCTATCTTTTTTCCACGTTGCTGATCGCCGGGCTGCTGGGGATTCTCAAGTGGGTTCCGATTCCTCCGGCGGTATCGCTGGGGCTGCTCGCAGTGTCTGGTGTGGTGATCTGGATCATGGCACCGGTAGAAACGGAGAACCATCCGCTGGATGAAACAGAGCGTCATGTCTATCGCAGACGGGCGCATGCGGTGCTGATCGCAGAGCTTGCGGCGGGACTGCTGGCTGTGATTCTGGCAAGGGAACAACTCGCTGCCATTGTTGCGCTTGGTCTTGGGACGGAGTGCGGGATGCTGCTGGCCGGGGCTTGGAAAAACCGCCGGCATATGCAGCAGGATGCGGAAGACGAATGGTCTGGAGATAGCGGCAAATTGCAGAAATAGTATTCTGGATGAGCAAAGACACTGGTTTCTTGGATTCATTGTGCGGAATGCGAGAATTGTGCCAGGTGGTATTCTATGTAAATCCTTGTACTTGGAGCACATGCTGCATCGAACCGTTTGGGACGGTGCGGAAACTTTTTGGAAGTGTGCGGACAGTTTTGAAATGCGGATTCGGATTCCTGATGCATAAGATAAATCGACAGTAAGGCTTAAATAAGAATTCACAGGACAAAACTGTGTGCGTGTTCGGGAGACGTGCCGGACATGGCAGCGCATTCGGAAGAGAAGAAAAAAGCGGAAGCTTTCGGTGCATGTGCAGCATCGGGAGCGGAAGTAAGATCTGAAAAGGTCACATAACGGCGGGAGCGGACATTTGTGCAAGTCTGTTCCCGCTGTTTTTTTGTTCGTCCGCAGGAAGCAGGTTCTTGGAAATACGGTGGAGTGTAGACATTGTGTGGCACGGACCGGAATATTTTGCGGATTTCCGCTGGAGTGGTTGACAAAATGCGCAGAATCCGATATAATAGAAATGCTACGTTCCTGCGTTTTGGGCACTTGTTTGCCCCATATGTCCGGTAGAAGTTGCGCAGATTTTGGCGCATTGCGGGGAACGGGCGAAATATGGATGAAATCGCAGATGCCAAAGGCGGCGGATGCATAGATGGTGCCAATTTCCCAGCGAAATGTGCGGAAAATGGGAGAAGTTTGGCGTTTGGACCGCACATCGTTTTTTCGCCGGAATGTGAGCGGCGGGAATTGGAAGGAGAAAAATTATGGCCGGCTCTGAACATGAGTTGAAGAAAAAGCCGAAACTGACAGAAGAAATGGTAACAGAGGTGACCCTTTCGGAACTGGAAAAAAATCCGGAGGGCATTACGAAATATCCGATCCTGGAGTTTGATGAGCGTGCGCTGCGGCTGCTCTCTGCCGGTGTGGCGGAAACGCTGCAATACAGTCATGTGAAACCGGCTGGCGGACGTGCCTACTGTGCAGTCAAGCGTCTGATCGATATTGTGGTTTCGTTTCTTGCATTGGTGCTCCTCGCTGTTCCTATGGGCGTGGTGGCACTGGTTATTTTTGCGCAGGACGGCGGCAATCCGATTTTTTCTCAGGAGCGTCTGACGGAAAACGGCAAGATGTTCCGGATGTATAAGTTCCGCTCCATGTGTCAGGATGCGGAGGAGAAGTTTGCCGAGGTGCAAAAGGAGAATCAGACCGACGGACTGGCGTTCAAGAGCGACAGCGATCCACGAATCACCAGGTTCGGACACTTTATCCGCAAGACCTCCATCGACGAGCTTCCCCAGCTCTGGAACGTGCTGCGGGGACAGATGTCCATCATCGGCCCCCGTCCGCCCCTGCCCCGGGAAGTGGTTCTATATACGCCCCACCAGATGGAACGCCTGCTTGTCAAGGGCGGACTTTCCTGTATCTGTCAGGTGGAGGGACGCAGCGATATGGGATTCGATGCGTGGGTGGAATCCGATATCCGTTACATTCAGACGAGAAATCTGCGGATGGACATCAAGCTGATGTTCAAGATGCTGGTTGCCGTGTTACGCAGAAAGGGCGCACGCTAATGAAGTGAGGTGTTGGACATGAATCCAATGGCAATGATGCAGATGAAAAGTCTGTTCAGTAAATTCAAACGCAATCATCCCAAGGTACCCCAGTTCTTTGCGGCGGCTTCCCGCTGCGTGAATGTGGGGAGCGTCATCGAAATTCAGGTGACCACCGCAGAGGGCAAAACGCTCTGCACCAACATGCGTGTGACAGAGGACGACATGGAAATGGTGCGCCAGCTGGCGGGACAGGCGAAAGCCTGAGATTTTTCTGCGGTAAAATTCGCACAGTTCAAAAAAACAGCCTGTTTTTTCGCAACAGGCTGTTTTTTTCTGTTTGTGTGGCATTGACAAATATTTTAATGTGAGATATAATAAACTCAACCGTTTTCACAATTCCCATGGCATGTCGATTTTTTCCATGGGAAAAACAGGAAACGGAAATATCTTTTGGAGGTATCTCATGAATCTATTCGAACAAATGCTGTCTCAAGCAAAACCGGGAACGGAAATCAAATTAACGCTGTCGAGCGGGCAGGTTATTGCAGGGGTTGTCACGCAAAATGACAATACCGCATCCCTTGCGGTACAGATTACATCTACCGCAGTGGTGCGCTACGATCAAATCGCAGCGATAGAGCAGTTCGGTATCACAAATGCAATGCCGTTGACGCAGCCACAAGCACAGCCCTTGACAGAAACTCCAGCGCAAGTGGATATGAAAATGAAAGATGTGAAGATCCCATCTTTTTCTTGTGCGCAAAAATTAGAAGAACAATATAGTATTCTCAAAAGAGACCAAAAGAAAAAACTCCAATCTCCCTATAATAAATTGATCAACGGGATCAAAAATCATGATACCGACAAGACCAAACAGGCAGTTAGAAATTTGTGGGATACCTGGGATAAAGACGATCAATTATATTATGATTCCCATGTGACACAGTTGATCGCATATGTGTGCTATTTAGATCAGGATTATCAAAATGCCTGGTCATTATTCGCCTATGGTGATGATTTGCGGGAGGCATACCTTGCTGCATATGAACAAGAGACATATGCGCAGGCAGCTGCTTTTGCGGCAGCATTCCTTTGGAAAAACAAACAGACAGATGTCATCCCGGAGGCAATGGAAGTGCTCCGGATCGCCTCGCTGGAGAGCGGCGATATGAGCGGTTTTGCCTATGTAGCAAAGGATCGGGACGCATCCAGTTATCTCTGCCAGGGGATCGATCTGTTGTGCTATACCATGCAGAAGATCTGTCAAAAGAAAAAAATTGCAGTCTCTGGGGAATGCACCAGTGAAACATTGCTGGAAGCGCTGAATAACGCTTATCAAGGGAACGCCGTGGCGAAATTGCTGGAGGAATTCCCGCAGGGAGAACCGGAAGAACCGGAAGAGCCCGAAGAGCCGGAAAAATCGGATTCGGCAACGAATTTGCTTGTGCAGAGAGCAATGGAGCAGGAAAACAATATGCTGTCGGGCAAGATCAGCAAAGTGACGTGGGTCGGAGAGAAAGGCGAGATCACCGTTGCGGATGAGAAGGGTGTAGAAAAGATCTATGCGTTTAAATTCCGTGACATTGTTGATAAGACCTTGAAGAGCGAGTGCGAGCAGGGCGTATCAGAACAGTGGGTTCGGTTCCGGCTAAAGGACGAACAGCCGGTGCAGATTGAAAAGGAAGAGGCGCTGATCCTGAGACGGTTGGATTATGCCAATCAATGTTTCATGCAGAACGATTTTCGAGGGGCATTCCAGCTGTATCAGAGTTCGTTGGATACCGCAAGACAGGAGAACGCATTCATAGGGCTGCTGAGAAGCTTTTTGAGCATAGATGAAACATCTGATGCGGCAGAATCGTACTATGACATCATGCGGGAACTCCTGCGCAAGTATGGCATGGCAACATGGAAAAAAGTCATTGCCTCTAAAAATACCAAGAAATTTAGTGATGTTTGTCAGAAATTCCAGAAAACATACGAACTCTTGGAAATGTGGGAAGAATATCTGGAATTGATGCAAAAAGAACTGGATGTGCTTAGTCCGGACGAAAAATTCCAGGAGCTGTATTGTCACTTTGGAATGGCCAAGAGTCTGATTCACTTGGAGCGGAAACAGGAGGCGATGGAGCATTACGAGATCTGGCACAAAATATATATAAAAGAAAATGCTGCTTTGAAGAACACCCAGTTGTCATACCTCAATGAACACCAGGTCTGCCCCACACTTGCAAATCTGTATTTCGAAGCGGGAGATCTCGCTAAGGCACGGAAATATGCGGAAATATCGAACCAGAACAAGGTCAAGGGACTTCTGGAAAAATTGGACAGCGTAGAAAAATTCCAGATCCCCTCTTCCGAGGAAAACCATTCCTCTGATCCTGAGGAACGCCCGTCTTCTGCTTCTGTGGTGCGCTTTGAAGAGGAGCTTCATGCAACGCCCATTGCACCGAAGCTGGAACCGTCACAAGTGGCAGCGGAGGCAGAACCAGAACCGGAAGAGGAATCAGAGCCGGAAAAGGAGCTGTCCTTCTATCTGGAACAGTATCAGGATGGCGGCGATTTTGAGAAGCTGGGCAAGACGGAGCAGGAGGTTTGCCAGACGGCGCTGTCTTTCGGTGCAGGAAAGGAATACTGCATGCTGTCCTATCTGACGGCAGCAGCCAGCCTCTGTCCGGCATTGCAGCCGGTTTCGCTGGCTGTCAGCTACGCCTATGACGATCCGGCAGCCAAGTGTCACTATACCTCAGAGCAGGTGGCAACTATTATCTATGATGTGATGGACTTGGACTATCTCTCTAAGGAGGATGCGGAGGCGCTGGTCTTTGCGGCAACTCTTCGTGCCCTGTTCTATCACTATAGCATTCCGGATTACGGTCTGGGGGATATTCAGAACATTGCGCTGGACGGCGACCTTGCAAAACAGCACAGTGCCGCCCAGTTCCTGCTGAACCAGCTGTATAGCTTTCGGGAAAATACCGGTTACGGCATGGATGCCTTTGCGGACTACGTGACCAACCCCAGCGGGAAGGACGGAAAGACAGCGGAGGAGATCGTGCGGGGCGCCAAGGAGTGCCGTGACAGCATTCAGGCGCAGTGTGAACGCAGCGAGAGCGTTATGCGCATTACGATCACCCGCAAGATCCTGTTTCAGGATTCAGACAGCAAACTGAAGCAGTGTCTGGAGATCGTCTGCGGGGACGACCGGAGCAGGAGTGCCGAGGTTCAGCAGATGATGACCGACCTCTTCATTCGCAAGAAGCACGAGATCTCGGAGGAAAATCTGGACAAGAAGCGCATCGACGACTACGTGGACGATGGCTGGGATCGTGCTGCCGACCAGATGGAGGAGAACAAAGAGCCGGTTGACCGCTATGTCAAGCTGGTGGGCGGCCGGCGTGGAAATATCGTCAATGCCATGAAACGGGCGCTGGTGTGCATCTGCGAGTGGTTGGATGTGGTCAAGAAGTCCACAAACTCGGAGAACGAGTACGCCAACCGGCTCTATCTGGAGGGAAAGGATGCCATCTACAGCAATCTGGAAACACTGGCGGAGGACTTTGCCAGCGTACCGGGCTGCGGTGCAGCGAGCATTGTCTACACGGCAAAGGAACTGTGCGCACGTCTGGACGGCTCCTATTGTCCACAGAACCGGAAGTATTTCTACCAGCCGTTCCTGCTGAGCAGCCATATTCTGCTGGGAGATGACTTCCTGCCGGAACTGCAGGGCACATTCTGCCGGCTGCCGAAATTCAACGTGCTCTCCCGTATTGAACAGCACGCCGCAGCCAAGCTTCCGACGCTGGAACATCGGGTGGACGAGATCTTCGGCGAGGATCGTGCCCAGTGCAATCTGCGCACCGCACGGCTCATTCAGGAGTACGCTGTAGAAATGGGACTGGATGCTGTGGCAAAGCACAGCAAGTACACCCTCTATAGCCGCTGCATGAATCTGGCGGAGAAGCAGATCCTGTGGCTGCATCAGGACTTCCAGAACGAACTGGAACTGGCACAGAGCTACGGCAGAATCTCGGACATCCGTGGCGTTAAGACCGCCATTGCCAACTGTGCTGATGTGTGGTATGACATCACCTTGCACTCCGGCGATTTCGGCTTCTATATCTCCCTGCTGGAGGCATTGGAGCAGGAGATCACAGACAACGCCAAGGAATACGGCGAGCAGCTGTCCCGCCAGCTGGACACGGTGTTCAGCAATCCGGAGCTGGAACACGGCCCCTATACCAAGGAGGAGATTGCCGGACTCATCGAAACGCAGAATTATACAGCTGCGGAGAACATGATCAACCGCATTCGCCGGCAGGATATCACAGAGGTGCGGGACTTCTCGGAAGAGCCGTTCTACTATCTGGAGAGCTTCCTGAAAGAGTACGCTTCGCTCCACGAGGTTGTGTCTGACCGTGGCATCACCATGGAAAAGGCGATCAAACGGCGTTCTGCCAACACTCTGATGAAGGACAGGCGCAGCGGCGCCCGTCTGATTGAGAAATGGCTCTCCAATGGCAGTGAGCATGCCGGTGTGGAGCGTGTGACGCAGCTGCTGGAACTGCTGGGCTGGACGGACTGCACGGTGACGGAGGAGCCGAATGCCGGGGCAGACATCTATAACGTGAGGATGAAAAAGCGGAGCGGTCATATCTACTATTCGCACCCCATTCCGGCATTTGGCTCGGATTCGGAGGAGGATGGCTTCCGTGTGCTGTGCATCACCGGCGACTTCAATCCGGAGCGCCTGATGGACATGCTGGAGAAGATCAACACCGTTTCCATGAATACCATCATTTTTCTGGATGATTCCATGTCCCTGTCCCAGCGCCGTCACTTTGCACGGAAGCTCAAGGAGAACCAGTCGTTCTCCAAGGTGTTCCTGCTGATCGACCGTGTGCTGCTGTTCTATCTGGCAAAGCACTACAGCACCAACGCCATCAACCGCATACTTATGGCGACGGCACTGCCGTTTGCCTACTGCCAGCCCTTTATACCGGAATCCGGCAAGAAATTCCCGCCGGAGCTGTTCACCGGACGCACCGCAGAACTGGAAAAAATCAAGTCGCCCAATGGCGCAAACTTGATCTACGGCGGACGCCAGCTGGGTAAGAGCGCCCTGCTGAATATGGCGAGAAAGGAAATCGATGGCAACAGTCAGGGGCATCGTGCGGTGGTAGTCGATGTCTTTCATCTGGAATATCCGCAGGCTGCCCGAAAGGTTTCCCAGTCGCTGGTGGACGAGGGCATTCTGGACGAATCCTGCGAGTGCGACGACTGGAGCGTTCTGACACGGCACATCAAGCGCCGTCTGATGGACGAGGAGAACCCCATTAACTATCTGCTGCTGATGCTGGATGAGGGCGATATCTTCATTCAAAGCTGCAGTGCGATCAAGTATCAACCGATTTCCGAGCTGAAGGAGATCCAGTCCAGCAAGTTCAAGTTCGTCATCGCCGGAACGCACAACCTGATCCGATTCAATCGGGAGGAGGTGCTTTCCAACAACATCGGACTGACCCATCTGGAACCCCTGACCATCCACCCGTTCAAGACGCCGGAGGGCACAGAACTGCTGACCCATGCGCTGGGCTATCTGGGCATCCGGTTCCAGGATGAGAATACCATTTCCATGATTCTGGCGCAGACCAATTATTTCCCGGGTCTGATCCAGCTGTACTGCCAGAAGCTGCTGGAGGCAATGAAGCGGGATTATGCCGGCTATAACGAGACGGAAACACCGCCGTACATTGTGACAGAAACCCACCTCAAGAGCGTGCTCTCGGATCCCGGCTTTAACGAGATGATCCGGCAGAAGCTGGACATCACCCTGAAGGTGGATAAGGACGAGGGCGGCTACTACATGATCATTGCACTGATCATTGCCGAGCTGTATTATCGGAAGCAGTCGGATGCCGGCTACTCTCTCGCAGAGATTCGGGAGATCGCCGTGGAAAACCAGATCGGCAGACTTCTGCGGCTGACAGACGAACAGATCAACGAACTGCTCATCGAGATGTGCGACCTGAACGTGCTGGGGGACAACGGCGGAACCTATGTTTTTTCCACTAAGAGCTTTCGGGAACTGCTGGGCGACCAGAAAGAGGTTGCCAACCAGCTGGCAAATTATATCGGGGATGGTGAAGAAGCATGATGACAGAAGAGCTGTGGTGGGGACGCACCCCCAACCCTGCAAGATTTCAGAAAGACGTGCTGGAACAGGTGGAGCTGGAAAATTCTGTCGTCCTGAACTTTCCCGGCGATGTGCCGTGGCGCTCGGTTTTTATCAGCATGCTCCAAAATTCTCTGCATCAGACCAGCGCCACACGGGATTTTTTGGTGATAGAAGCACCATATGAGCGTGATCCCAAAAAACGCATGGAACCCGGGGAATTCATTTTGAAAAATCACTGTGAGCAGTGGGACTACGACAACTACTGGCCCACCCAGACCTATGGACAATACCTGGCAAGCAAACCGGTGACGCTCCACCAGATGTATATCTATGTCAAGGGCATCCATCGGGACGAATGCGAGGCGTGGTTTCAATTTGTGCGGGACTATCTGGAGAGCTTTCCGGAGAATGCCCAGCACGCTGTCTTTCTGCTGGAGGTGCAGTGCTCCAGCGTCAGCGGTTACCGGCAGCTGACCTTCCTGAACTATCAGGACTATGTTTCGGATTATGACGGGCTGATGCTCTGTCTGGCGGTAACGGCGCCGCTGCGGTGCAGCAGCACACAGAAGCAGTACATCGCCGAGATTGCCGACCACATTGCCGGCGAAAACGTCGAGCAGGCGGGACAACTGGCAGACGAGGGCGTGGCACTCGCCCAATCGCCGTTGGAAACGGTGGGAACGCTCTTTGCGGACTACGGCTACAACAGCGAAGACTTGGAAAAACGGGTACACGCTGCTGTGTGGGAGGCGCAGATCAAGATCATCTTCCCGAAGATGGAGCAATTCCGGAGCGCATTTATCCGCAAGCATCACGAAAAGCTGATGGGCGTGATGCCCGTCCGCAATTCCAACGGCGAGACCATCTACGAGCCGGACGAACTGGAACTGGGCACGCTGTACTTCATTTGCAACACCAAGTGCCACGTGGAGCAGAAGGACTATGAAAAGCTGCGGAGCTATCGGGAGGCACGCAACAAGCTGGCGCACTGGGACATCTTGAGCTATGAGGACATGCAGTCGCTGGGCTTGCTTTAAGAGCCCGTAAGGAAGTGATACTATCAAAATCATCGCACGCATTCGAAACGATTTCCCGACAAAGTTCGGGATTCCACGGCAGAGCGGTCTGGTGGAACTGGAATCACGAATTGTGATGGAGCCGACCTACCGCAACGCCGACGCCTTTCGGGGGCTGGAGAAATACAGCCACATCTGGTTGATCTGGCAGTTCTCGCAGGCGGTGCGGGAAAACTGGTCGCCCACGGTGCGTCCGCCGAGACTGGGCGGGAACCAGCGCATGGGGGTATTTGCCACCCGTTCGCCGTTCCGGCCGAATCCGGTGGGGCTGTCGGTGGTGGCGCTGAAAGAGGTGGTGCTCCACGGGAAAGATGCGCCGTATCTGATCGTGACCGGCGCCGACCTCATGGACGGCACGCCCATCTATGACATCAAGCCCTACCTGCCCCATATCGACAGCCATCCGGAGGCAAGAGGCGGATTTGCGGTGCAGGCAGCAGCCCACCGGCTGCACGTGGTCTTTCCGGAGGCGTGGCTGTCACAGGTGCCGGCGCATCTGCGTGAACCGCTGACGGAACTGCTAGCGCAGGATCCCCGCCCGTCCTACCAGCACGACCCGGAACGGGTATACGGCTTCCCCTTTGCCGGCATGGAGATCCGGTTCACTGTGCAGGCGGAAACGCTGACAGTTTGCAGCGTGACACCGGAAAAATAAGCGGACCAAAAGAGTCCCCGCATCGGTCAGACGGTGCGGGGACTTTTGTGTGGTATTTATTTCAGCCGGAGGATTGCACTTCTTTTTGCTGAGCCTGCTGTTCATAGAGGGTGTCGAGGAATTGTTCCAGCTTGCCCTTGTTGCGTTCGGTGAGGGCGTTGTATTTTTGGAGCACGGCAGCGGTGTCTTCGTGGAGCGAAACGGTACAGCGGTTGACAGGAATGTTGGTGCGTCCGGCGATGTAGTCCAGACTGACCCCGTAGAAGTCCGCCAGCTGGACGGCACGAGAAAACGGAAGTTCACGTTCTCCTTTTTCATATTTGCCATAGTACTGGGCAGTTGTCCCAAGATATGCTGCAAGTTCAGATTGTGTTTTGTCTGCATCTTCTCGCAGATCTCGAATTCGCTGATAAAAAGCCATGTGTGCCACTCCTTTTTTCGTTTATTTTATCACAAATGGCTAAAAGATATTGACATATCAATCTAAATAGATTATAATATGAATAGAATAGTCAGATATGACTATAAAGCACAAAGGAGTTGGTATCAGTGAAAGCAAGCAGGAAAACAAGGTTTGTCCGGTGGGTTGCGGCGTTTGTCAGCATTGTGTTATTTGGAACATATCTGGGTTCTTTGTCAATGAATCCACTGACAGTCTCTGCGATTTGCTGTCGAAAGGATGGCTTTGATAAGAGCAGATATACTCTGACCGGCAATGTTGCACAGGATGTTGCGACGATAGCGAAATCACAAGCTGGTCGAACTTGTTCTGATTTTGGGTATTCTGGGGTCGATTATGGGGCATGGTGTGATGAATATGTTGCGGACTGCCTTGAAAATGCCGGATGTGATGATTCAATCGTTGCACACGGTGGAACGGTTGCAGATTTTGAAAAAAAGATGCGAAAAAGAGGTGCGGTTGTAGTATCTTCGCCGCAGCCGGGAGACCTGTTGTTTTTTTCATGGTCACACGTGGAAATTGTAACAAGGGTCGAGGGTGGCACTGTGTACTGTGCCGGCGGTAATAACCAGGGGAAAACTTATCCTGGCGGAAGATGTGCCGGAGAGAGAAATGCACAGAGCGTTGCGAAAAGCATGGGCGGTTCGATTCGGTTGTATTTGAGACCGAATTATCCGAATCCAAATCCGCCGACAAATTTGAGTATAACATCTAATGACGGAAAGTATAAAGTTAATGATACAGTGACGTTCACGTTTTCGTGTTCAAATGCAACAGAAATGTATATTCCGATAGATGTAAATGGAGAACGAAAATATTTTATTGATGTGTCTGGAAGATCTTCATATACTTGCTCATTTGATACACCAGGTGTATATGGCTATTTTTTATATGCTAAAAATGCAGCAGGCGAAGCTTCTACGGTTTTAGATTATAAACAATTTCGAGTTGATAGTTCTGTTCCTGCGAATTTAACGATTTCTACAGATAAAAACAGTTATGCAGTAGGTGAACAAATTACATTTTCATTTTCATGTGATAATGCTGTAAGAGTAGCTATTCCAGTTGATTATAACGGAAAAAGAACAGATTTTATTGATGTAACAGGGAAAAATACGTATACTTGTTCGTTTGATAAAGCAGGAATTTATGGCTATTTTTTATATGCAGAAAATGCATGTGGAGAATCTACAACTGAATATATCGAATTTACTGTGCAAGACAACCCGCCATCAAATTTGTCTATTTCAACAGATAAATCGTACTATGTAATTGGTGAAACGATAACATTTTCTTTTACAAGTCAAAATGCCACTCGTTTAGCTATCCCAATTGATTATAATGGAAAGCGAGTAGATTTTATTGATGTAACAGGAAAAGATACATATACTTGCTCATTTGATAAAGCAGGAACCTATGGTTATTTTTTATATGCGGAAAATGCTTGTGGGGAATCTTCAACGGTTCTTGATTATAAGCAGATTCAAGTATATGATACAATCCCCGGCGACCTCAACTCCGACAACACCCTTACCACCGCCGATGCCGTTCTACTCCAGCGATACCTTCTACAGGAACGTACCCTGACACAATCCCAGTGGCAGACCGCTGACCTCAACGCAGACGGCACTGTCAACGGCTTCGACCTGGCACTGCTCCGGCAGAAGCTGGCATAACTCAACCGCATCCCCAACAGAAAAGCCGTACCTCAGACCACTCCGAGGTACGGCTTCTTTTTCTATGGTTTTGCGTTTTGTTCGTTTAGCGGATCTTCGAGCCTACCGGCAGGCTTTCGTCAGGGAAGATCACCTTGACATCACCGTTAGGCATATCTGCCGCACAGATCATGCCGCAGCTTTCCACGCCGCACAGCTTTGCCGGCTTCAGGTTTGCCACCAGCATAATCTTCTTGCCGATCAGGTCTTCCGGCTTGTACCACGGTGCAATGCCCGAAACCACCTGTCTGCCGCCCATGCCGTCGTCCAGCTGGAGCTTCAGCAGCTTCTTGGACTTTTTCACCTTTTCGCATTCCAGCACCTTTGCCACACGCAGATCCACCGCACCGAACTGCTCGATGCCGATCTCCTCTGCCAGCGGCTGCGGGGTGAACTCCGGCTCCTTCGGCTCTTCCTTGGGCTGTGCTGCCAGAATCAGCTGGTTCAGCTCGTCGATCTCCTTCTCCACGTCAATTCTCGGGAAGATGATCTCGCCCTTGTGCACCGTCACATTTGCCGGCAGTGTGCCGAACTGGTCGGCGGTGTCGTAGGTCAGCGTGTTCTCTGTTGCGCCGATCTGCGCCCAGATCTTCGGCATGGTCTCCGGCATGAATGCGCCCAGCGGCAGGGTGATGATGCGGATGGTCTCCAGCAGGTTGTACAGCACCGTTGCCAGACGGGTGCGGTTTGCCTCGTCCCGTGCCAGAATCCACGGCGCTGTCTCGTCGATGTACTTGTTTGCACGGGATACCACCTGGAAGATCTCCGCCAGCATCTGGTTCAGCTGGGTCTTGTCCAGCAGCGTCTCCAGCTTTGCTTTCAGTCCGGTGGCAGCTGCAATGAGGTCGTCGTCAAACTCGCCTGCCTGACGTTCCTCCGGCAGCGTGCCGCCGAAGTACTTGTCCACCATGGCAACGGTACGGGAAACCAGATTGCCCAGACCATTTGCCAGATCGGAGTTGATGCGGTTGATCATGATCTCGTTGGAGAACGAGCTGTCTGCGCCCAGCGCCATTTCCCGCAGGATGTGATAGCGGATGGCATCGGCGCCGTAGCGGTCAGCCAGCAGGAACGGGTCAACTACGTTGCCCAGCGACTTGGACATCTTCTGTCCGTTGAAGGTGATCCAGCCGTGAACGGCGAGGTGCTTCGGCAGCGGCAGATCCAGCGCCATCAGTATTGCCGGCCAGATAATGGCGTGGAACCGCATGATGTCCTTGGCAACCATGTGGACATCTGCCGGCCAGTAGCGGTCGAAATCGTGGTAAGCTTCGTTGCCGTAGCCCAGTGCGCTGATATAGTTGGACAGCGCATCGACCCAGACGTAAACCACGTGGTCGGGGTCGAATGTGACCGGAATGCCCCACTTGAAAGAGGTGCGGGAAACGCACAGGTCTTCCAGACCGGGCTTGATGAAGTTGTTTACCAGCTCTACCGCACGGGTTTTCGGCTGAAGATAGTCGGTCTCTGTGAGCAGCTTTTCAATGCGGTCGGCGAAGGGGGACATCTTCATGAAGTATGCCTCTTCCTTTGCCTCGGTCACCTCACGGTGACATTCCGGACAGCAGCCGTTTTCGTCCAGCTGGGATTCCGTCCAGAAGCTCTCGCACGGGGTGCAGTACTTGCCCTTGTACTCGCCCTTGTAGATGTAGCCAAGATCGTACAGCTTCTTGAAAATCTTCTGTACCGTCTCTATGTGGTAATCGTCGGTGGTGCGGATGTAGCGGTCATAGCTGATGTGCATCTTTGCCCAGAGGGCTTTGAACGTCTTGACGATCTCGTCCACGTATTCTTTCGGGGTAACGCCCTTGGCAGCGGCTTTCTGTTCGATTTTCAGACCGTGCTCATCGGTACCGGTGAGAAAGAGCACATCATAGCCCTGCATCCGTCTGTAGCGTGCGATGGAATCGCAGGCAACGGTGGTGTAGCAGTGTCCGATGTGCGGATTGCCGGACGGATAGTAGATCGGTGTGGTAATATAGAACGGCTTTTTTGACATACAGGATCCTCCTTTATTTGCAGCCGCCGGATCCTGTGGAAATAAGTTCCGGCGGCGTAGGCTCTTAACCTCTATTATAACATATTTCTCTGAATTTGTCACGTGTTTTTTTCGGGATTTGCGTTTTGAGAGAAGCCGGCAGGCAGCGCTTTCTATGAATTGCGGTTCACAGACGGCGAAATCCGCTGTGTCCCGTCTGCCATGGCAAAGAAACACCCGCTGTTCGGCACCAGAGTGACACCGGACAGCGGGTGGTTTTACGGATTATGGGAGCTGATCCGCTTGGAAAGACAGGTGTTTAGAACCTGTTTTCACAAGGCACGTGTGTACGCATGGAAAGACAGGTTCTTAATTTACCGTGCGCAGGACCGACTTGTGGAATACCTGCTGGTAAGCCTTGACGACGATGGGCAGCAGAACGCAGATCATGATGACGTCAAAGGGAAACTGTCCCACGTTCTTGATCAGACGGGGCAGCATCCAGGTGCCGAATGCGCTCCATGCCGAGCCGGACATGGCAAACGGGAAATCCGGATTGATGTAGCATGCGTACAGAATGCTGGAGTTCAGCACCAGATTGCCGATAAGCACCACGGTCAGACGTGCCAGCACGGCGGAGAACAGCAGGTTCTTCTGGGATGTGCGGCGATACAGGAACAGACCGTATACCAGCGCATTCAGAACAACCACCAGCGCCAGCAGCAGGTTATATTCCCGCATTTTGGAGCCGTCCAGCAGATAGCCGATGATGTCCGTGCCCAGTGCGGCAATCATGGAAACCACCGGGCCATACAGCATGGCGATGATCATCACGCCCAGAAATGCGAACGTGATGCGGATGTCCGTGCCGATGGGAATGGCGATGGTGCGCAGGACGATGGACAGCGCCATGAACAGCGCTGCAACGGTGATGGTCCGCACCTGTTTCAGTTCACGTGCGGAATCAGTGAATAATGACAAAAAGCCTCTCATGAAAATACCTCCTTACCCTTGACGGGCATTTTGAAATGGTGCTTCGTGCACATAAGGAGTGAATTTCAAGAAAGGCTTTCTGAAAAATCAGGACTTCTTATGATGCATTCAGCGGGATGCGGAATCGGCACCGCAAATTCGGGACAC
This sequence comes from Ruminococcus sp. CAG:330, assembly GCF_000437175.1. NCBI lineage: Bacteria > Bacillati > Bacillota > Clostridia > Eubacteriales > Oscillospiraceae > Ruminococcus > Ruminococcus sp. CAG:330. The sequence continues at coordinate 22,933 of NZ_FR898065.1, forward strand.
TGTCCTGAATTTTTCGTCCCGGCAGCAACTCCCCGTCTGCCGGACACTTAACGCACCGTTTCCTACTCTGGTAATGCAATCTATTTCAGCGCAGTGCGCTGAAGTCACCCGGCAGAGAGAAATGCCGGGGAGATGCCGTAGAATTTACTTTTCGATCACACGAACACGCAGCACGCCGTCAATGGCGGTCAGTGCCTTGATCATTCCCTCGGTGACACCGTCGATGTCCAGAATGGTGTAAGCGTAATCCTTCTTGCTGGCATTGGTCATGTTCTCAATGTTTGCGCCAGCCACGCCGATGACAGAGGTCAGGGCGGAGATCATTGCCGGAACGTTCCGGTGAATGATACAAACCTTGGTATATACTGCCTGAAGCTGTGCATTGGGCAGGTTCACACTGTTGCGGATGTCGCCCTGTTCCAGATAAGCCATCAGCTCATCGGCTGCCATGCTTGCGCAGTTGTCCTCGCTCTCCGGTGTGGAAGCACCCAGATGCGGGGTTGCAATGATGTGCTTTGCGTTGCAGGTCTTTGCGTTGGGGAAGTCGGTGCAGTAGTAAGCCACCTTGCCGCTCTCCAGCGCTGCGATCATATCATCATCGTTGACCAGTTCGCCGCGGGCATAGTTCAGCACACGAACGCCGTCCTTCATTTTGGCGATGGAAGCGGCATTGATCATGCCCTCTGTGTCCTTGTTGAACGGTACGTGGATGGTCAGGTAATCGGCTACGGCGAAAACATCGTCCTGTGTCTTGACGACAGTCACAGACGGATCCAGACGCAGTGCTGCGCCGATGGACAGGAACGGGTCAGTGCCGACGACCTTCATGCCCAGTGCAACGGCTGCGTTGGCAACCAGTGCGCCGATGGCACCCAGACCGATGATGCCCAGTGTCTTGCCTTTGATCTCCGGGCCGGCGAACTGGCTCTTGCCCTTTTCCACCTGCTTTGCAACGGTGGTTTCGCCGTCGGTCAGACCAGCCGCCCAGGTCATTGCCTCCGGAATCTTTCGGGAGGAGATGAGCAGACCGGTGAGCACCAGTTCCTTTACGGCATTGGCATTGGCACCCGGTGTGTTGAATACACAGATGCCGGCTTCTGCGCAGCGATCCAGCGGGATGTTGTTGACACCGGCACCTGCACGGGCGATTGCCAGCAGGTTGGAGCCAAATTCGGTTTCGTGCAGCGATGCGCTGCGCACCAGAATGGCATCCGGATTCTCAGCGGTGTCGGTTACGGTGTAATTCTGTCCGAACCGTTCGGTTCCGGCAGGAGAGATCTTATTGAGTGTTTGAATGGTATACATGGGATTCCATCCTTTCTTCAGGCATTTTCTGTTTCAAACTGACGCATGAAGTCCACCAGCTTCTGCACGCCCTCGATGGGCATTGCATTGTAGATGGAGGCACGCATACCGCCAACGGTGCGGTGGCCCTTCAGGTTCACGAAGCCGGCTTCTGTAGCAGCCTTGATGAACTTGGCATCCAGTTCCTTGTCGCCGGTCACGAACGGTACATTCATGAGAGAACGGTCTTCCTTGCGGACGGTGCCCTTGAACAGCTTGCTCTCGTCCAGGAAATCGTACAGGATCTTTGCCTTTTCCTGATTGTGCTTCTGCATTGCTTCCAGACCGCCCATCTTCTTGAGCCACTTGAACACCTTGCCGCAGATATAAATGCCGTAGCAGGGCGGTGTGTTGTACAGGGAGTCTGCGTCCGCCTGTGTTTTCCATGCCAGCATGGTGGGGGTGTTCTCCACAGCCGGCTTTTCCGGAATCAGGTCTTCCCGAATGATGGCGATGACAACGCCTGCCGGACCCACATTCTTCTGAACACCGCCGTAGATCACACCGTACTTGGTGACATCTACCGGCTCGCTCAGGAAGCAGGAGGAAACGTCTGCCACCAGAGGCTTGCCCTTGGTGTTGGGCAGCTTCTTATATTTGGTACCATAAATGGTGTTGTTCTCACAGATATAGACATAATCGGCGTCTTCGTCGATGGGCAGATCGGAGCAGTCCGGAATATAGGAGAATGTCTTGTCCTCGGAGGAAGCGATCTTGACAGCCTTGCCGTACTTCTGCGCCTCCTGATATGCCTTTTTTGCCCACTGACCGGTGACGATGTAGTCAGCTACGCCGTTTTTCATTAGGTTCATGGGGACAGCTGCAAACTGCTGGGATGCGCCTCCCTGCAGGAACAGAACCTTGTAGTTGTCGGGAATTCCCATCAGGTCACGGAGATCCTGTTCTGCTGTTTTGATAATCTCGTCGAATGCGGCACTGCGGTGGCTCATTTCCATTACGGACATACCGGTGCCTTTGTAATCCATCATTTCAGCTGCTGCTTCCTGCAGCACTTCTTCCGGCAGCACTGCCGGGCCTGCGCTAAAGTTATACACTCTGTGCATCGCTAAATACCCTCCTGCAAAGCGTGGCATGCAAAACCATACGCTTTGAAATTCTGTTTTCCGATCCAGGACGGCCGGAAATGGCAGGCGACACTGGAACAGTGTCCCTGTAGAATCTGTTTGCAGCAGATTCTCAGAGCTGCTTCCATGGGCATGGCGCATGGTTTTCCAAAGCGCCAGTAATTCCATAGGCCCCTCTATGTATGGATCTCCGTGAAAACAAGCTTCTGCTCTGACCGGTTTTTTGAAACGGTACTTTTTATTATACGCCATTTTCGTGCAATTGTCAAGTTCTGCATAAAATTTGCGGACAATTGTTTTTCCAAGGCGGATTCCCGGCACCGGTTTTGTCGTTTTTGCACCAAAAAGACCCGCCTGCAAAGATGCAGCACGGGTCTTGTCAAAAACGGTTGTATTGTGGGGTTAGCCGAGAATGCCGAACGTTCCGTCGATTTCCACAGCCAGAACTTCTACGTTGTCCAGAATGGTGATCTCGTTGCCGTCGGCATCGTTGCCCTTCATGGTTACGGCGATGTCATAGATGGCGGTGGCGTCCTCCTTCATCTTGCTGACGAAGTCGTCGCCCAGCAGGGAGGCGTAGGTGTCCAGATAATCCTGTACGAAGTCGGTGTCCTCCTCAAAGTTTTCCTGGAGGACTTCCTTTGCCTGTGCCATTTCCAGACCGGTGATGGTGAAGGTGTCGGTCTGGGCATAGTTCACCAGCGTCTCGTGGTACTGTTCCAGTCCGCGCTCCATGCCATAGCTGTACTTCTCCTGTAAGTATGCCTCCATGGATTCCTGATAGTCCGTATAGAGCTGTGCCTTGTAGAGGTCATAGTTCTGGGTGTCGATGGCATAGAAATAGAGAGAGATGGTGTTTGCCAGACCTTCCGGAACAGCTTCGCTGTCGTAGGTCAGCTTGTAATCCATATCATCGGGGTTGGATTCCGTCACCGGCTGGATGTCCTCTCCGGTGCTCTCAGAAGCAGCGCTGCTCTCCGAGGTGTCGGAGGAATCTGCCTTGCTGCCGCATCCGCCCATGGCAAACAGGGCGGTGCAGGCGAGCAGCAGTGCGGTAATACGGTTCCAAAGGGATTTTTTCATGCGCTTGTCCTTTCCTTATGCCAGCGGCTGGGTGGAAATGCCGTTTTCCGCTGCCCATGTTTCAATGGCGGAGCCGGACGGGCAGGTGATGGTCACTGCCAGCGGTTCTGCGCCCTCTACCAGACCCCAGCGGTCGTATTCCAGCGTGCTGCTGGCGATCGTCAGGTCGGTGAGGCTGCCGCAGCCGGTGAACGCCTCTTCCATAACGGTGGTTGTTGCAGCCGGCAGGGAGATGCTGGTCAGGCTGGAACAGCTTGCAAATGCCGCACGGCGCACGGTGGAAACCGTTTCCGGAATGGAAACCGAGGTCAGCGAACCGCAGTCCATGAACGCACTCTCGCCGATGGTGGCCAGACCATTCGGCAGCGTCACGCTGGTGAGATTCCAGTTTGCCTCAAAGGCGTGGTCGGCGATGGCGGAAACCACATAGCTGTCCACCGTGGACGGGATGTTCAGATCGGTATCTGTCCCGTTGTATCCGGTAATGGAAATGGTGCCGTCATCGTTCATCTGATAGTTGAAGATGCTGGTTTCCGGTGCAGTGTCGCCGCCTTCCGGTGTCGTGCCGACTTCGGTCTGGGAGGCGGAGGTGCTTGCGCCGGCGGTGCTGCTGTCATCCTTTTGATTGCCGCAGCCGGTAGCGGTCATGGCGAACGCTGCGGTCAGGAGGGCAGCCCACAATGTTTTTTTCCAAAATGGATGATGTGTCATATTCGTTCCTTTCTTCGGTGCACCGACTGAAACTGAATCGGTGCGGTTGGCTTTCGGGGAACACGAGTTTTAGGCAATCCTGCACAAAGCTTGTGCGGCGTTGCTCTTATTTTTTGCCGCGCATTTTTGCACGGGTCTGATTGCTCAGGATCTGCTTCCGGATACGGAGTGTCTTGGGGGTGACCTCCAGCAGCTCGTCGTCCGCCAGAAATTCCAGACAGTCTTCCAGACTCAGGTTGCGCGGCGGTACCAGACGGAGCGCATCGTCGCTGCCGCTGGCACGGGTGTTGGTGAGGTGCTTGCGCTTGCAGACGTTGACTACCAGATCTTCTGCCTTGGGGGATGCGCCCACAACCATGCCCTCATAAACTGGCACGCCTGCGCCGATGAACAGCGAGCCGCGCTCCTGTGCGTTGAACAGACCGTAGGTGACAGCTTCGCCGGTTTCGAAAGAGATCAGCGAACCAACGCTGCGGCGGGGAATATCGCCCTTGTACGGCTGGTACTCATAAAAGACACTGCTCATGATGCCCTCGCCCTTGGTGTCAGTGAGAAATTCGCTCTTATAGCCGAACAGACCCCGGGAGGGGATCAGGAAGGTCAGACGGGTACGGCTGCCCTGCGGGTGCATGTCCTGCAGTTCTGCCTTACGGGAGCCAAGCTTTTCCATGACAGAGCCAACGCACTCCTCCGGAACGTCGATGGACAGTTCCTCGATGGGTTCGTAGCGCTTGCCGTCCACTTCGTGGAACAGAACACGAGGCGTGGAAACGCCCAGCTCGTAGCCCTCACGGCGCATGTTTTCAATCAGGATGGACAGGTGCATTTCACCTCTGCCGGCAACACGGAATGCATCGGTGCTGTCGGTCTCAGTGACACGCAGGGAAACGTCACGGAGCAGCTCCCGCATCAGACGGTCACGAAGCTGGCGGGAGGTGACGAACTTACCCTCCTGTCCGGCAAACGGGCTGTCGTTGACACAGAAAGTCATTTCCACCGTCGGCTCGCTGATCTTGGTGAACGGCAGCGGTTCGAAGCACTCCGGCGCACAGACGGTGTCGCCGATGGAGATGTTCTCAATGCCGCTGATCCAGACGATGTCGCCCACGGTTGCGGACTCTGCCGGCACACGCTGAAGTCCCTGAATTTGCAGCAGGGAGACGATCTTGTTGCGGCGGGAGTTCTCCGGATCGTGGTAGTTGCCCAGCAGCACCTGCTGTCCCACCTGAATGGTGCCTCTTGCGATGCGGCCGATGCCGATTCTGCCCACGTACTCATTATAGTCAATGGAGGAGATCAGCATTTGCAGCGGTGCCTCCGGATCGCCCTCCGGCGGATCCACATAGGACATAATGGTGTCGAACAGGGGTTTGAGGTCGGTGCCTGTTTCGTGGGGGTCAAAGCTGGCCGTGCCGGCACGGCCGGAGCAGTACAGGAACGGGGTGTTTTCCAGCTGTTCCTCGCTGGCATCCAGATCCATGAGCAGCTCCAGCACCTCGTCTGCGATCTCGTCCAGGCGTGCGTCCGGACGGTCGATCTTGTTGACCACAACGATGATCTTCAGGTTCATTTCCAGTGCCTTGGAGAGCACAAAGCGTGTCTGAGGCATCGGGCCCTCAGCCGCATCTACCAGCAGCAGTGCGCCGTCTACCATGCTGAGAACACGTTCTACCTCGCCGCCGAAGTCCGCATGTCCCGGTGTATCAATGATATTGATCTTGGTGTCGCCGTAGCGTACCGAGGTGTTTTTTGCCAGAATGGTGATACCACGCTCACGCTCCAGATCGTTGGAGTCCATGACACGGTCTGCCACAGCCTGATTTTCCCGGAATACGCCGCCCTGCTTCAGCATCTCGTCAACCAGCGTGGTCTTGCCGTGGTCAACGTGGGCAATAATGGCGACATTTCTCAAATCTTCTCGTACCATAATTCTCTTCCTCTTTCTCGTGTTCGTCGTTTGAAGAAGCAGCATCCGCAGGACACGGCTTCTGATTTTTGGATCTACAAAGCCATACACATGAAATCGAAAAAAAACAGGTAAACTCTCGAAGAGTCTACCTGTTTTTTGGTGGGAGAGGATGGATTCGAACCATCGAAGCTAGAAGCAACAGATTTACAGTCTGCCCCCTTTGGCCACTCGGGAACTCTCCCAAATCACACATGTAGGTTGTAGAATATTGGAGCTGGTGGACGGACTTGAACCCCCGACCTGCTGATTACAAATCAGCTGCTCTACCAACTGAGCTACACCAGCGCTGCAACGATATTTATTATATCACAGGATGTCCCATTCGTCAAGCATTTTTTTGAGGTTTTTGATTTTTTAAGTTTTATAGCAATAAAGTTTAGAAATATTTCTAGAGGTGCTTGCGATGCAGGCAATTTTGATTGTGCTGTAAAAGAAAACAAATGCGGTTGAAACGGCGGAATACCTGAAGTAAGAGCAATCCGGGGTCAGACGGCAAACCCGGCGCATTCGGCGCAGCGGAACCCAGCGGCTCAAAAACGGCGGATGATTTCCTTTTCAAATCGCAATCACGTAATTTTCACCAAAAAATCAGTTGCATTCCCGTTGCATTTATGTTATAATCTATAGGGCATCTTTTGTAAAATACAAGAGCTTATCGATAATACTATTATAATGTATTCAGAAAGAAAATAAAGAGATCTGTTTTTCGGCGCTGTTTTGCCGGAAACGGAAAGTGAGGGATTGATTCTATGTGTGGAATTGTTGGATATGTGGGAAAGCGGGATTGCACGGATGTTTTGATGAGCGGTCTGAGCAAGCTGGAATACCGCGGATATGACTCCGCAGGCATCGCCGTGTTTCAGGAAGGGAAGATCGTTGTTGCCAAGGCGAAGGGCCGTCTGAAAAATCTGGAGGAGCGGATGGAAAAGGAGGGCCGTCCAAAGGGGCATGTGGGCATCGGCCACACCCGCTGGGCGACTCACGGCGAGCCGTCCGATGTGAATTCGCATCCCCACACCGGCGGAAGAGTCACCATCGTGCACAACGGCATCATTGAAAACTACAAGGAGCTGAAAGACTTCCTCATGGGCAAGGGCGTGACCTTCACCAGCGACACGGACACGGAAGTGGTGGCACGGCTGCTGGACTACCGCTATAACGGCAGTCCCATTCAGACGATTTCCGAGACCATCCGTGACCTGGAGGGCTCCTATGCGCTGGGCATCATCTTCGCCGACCATCCGGATCAGGTGTATGCCGTGCGCTGTGAAAGCCCGCTGATCGTGGGCGTTGGCAAGGGCGAGAGCTTCATTGCCTCGGATGTGCCGGCAATCATCGAGTACACACGGGATTACTATCTGCTGGAACACGAGGAGATCGCCGTGCTGAACAGTGACGGCGTGCAGATCTACGATGCCTTTGGACAGCCGGTGCAGAAAGAGCTGAAAACGGCGGACTGGGATGTGGAGGCAATCGGCAAGGGCGGCTATGCCCACTTCATGCTGAAAGAGATTCACGAGCAGCCCACCGCCATTCGCAATACCATTGCGCCCCGCATCCAGAACGGCCTGCCCAATCTGGAGGAGTGCGGGATTACGCCGGAGGTGCTCCGTGGCTTCCGCCATATTCAGGTGGTGGCGTGCGGTACGGCAATGCATGCCGGCACTGTGGGCAAGTACGTGATCGAGAAGCTGGCACGTGTGCCGGTGACTGTGGACATTGCCTCGGAGTTCCGCTATCGGGAACCGCTGGTGGGAGAGGGCGACCTTGTCATCATCATCTCCCAGTCCGGTGAAACGGCGGACAGTCTGGCAGCAATGCGTCTGGCGAAGTCGCTGGGGGCAAAGACCCTCGCCATTGTCAACGCCATGGGCAGTTCCATCGCACGGGAGGCGGATATGCTCATCTATACCCACGCAGGGCCGGAGATCGCCGTGGCTTCCACCAAGGCGTACATCGTGCAGATCGCTGTGATGTATCTGTTTGCCTTTGAACTGGCGCTGGCTGTGGGAAAAATCGATGAGGCGGAGTGCCGCAGACTGGTGGAACTGCTCCAGCAGACACCGGACAGCATCGCTGCCATTCTGGAGCACAAGGAACAGGCGCAGTACATCGCCTCCTCGCTGATTACCGCAGACAGCCTGCTGTACATCGGACGCGGGCTGGACTACGCACTGAGCATGGAGGGCTCGCTGAAACTCAAGGAGATCTCCTACATCCACTCGGAGTCCTACGCAGCCGGCGAACTGAAGCACGGCACCATCTCCCTGATTACGGAGAACATGCCGGTCATCGCCGTGGCAACGCAGAAGGCGCTGAAAGAAAAGACCATCAGCAACATCAAAGAGGTCAAGGCACGGGGCGCCAGGGTGATTCTGGTTTGCCGGGAGAGCGACAGCGTAGATCCGGAGGCAGTGGACATTCGTTTTGATCTGCCGGAATTCGACGATCTGCTGATGCCCATGATTGCGGTCGTACCGCTTCAGCTCATCGCATATTATACCTCGGTGCTCAAGGGAAATGATGTGGATAAACCCCGCAATCTGGCAAAGTCGGTAACGGTAGAATAAGGAAAGCGCAGGATGGGAAAGCGCATTTCCAGAGAAATTTAAAGGATGAGAAAGAATTATGAGAAAACATAAGATCACACTTCTGGTGGCTGCTGTTCTGACCGGCACTGCACTGCTTGCCCTGCCGGTTTCGGCAGACGAGGAAATCGGCGGAATGGAAGAGGATACCACACAGGCGGAAACCGTGACCAGCGGTGACTATACCTATACTTTGGAGACAGACGGCACGGCGACCATTGTCGGCTATAGCGGAAAGGACACGGATCTGACCCTGCCCGGCAAGCTGGACGGCCACGTTGTGGCAAAGCTGGGGGATGATGCACTGGAGAGCCAGACGTCCCTGCAATCCGTCACCATTCCGGAGAGCATGACCGGCATTGGCGATGCCTGCTTCTTTGGCTGCTCCTCGCTGGAGTCGTTCTCGGTGGAGAGCGGCAGCACCAGCTTTGCAGTGGACGACAGCGGTGCGCTGCTCTCCGCAGACGGCACCAGCTTCATCGCCTATCCGCCGGCAAAGTCGGGGGACACCTACACCGTGCCTGACGGCGTAACCGAGCTGTGGCCGGCATCTTTTGCCCAGACGAGTCTGACCAGCGTCAGCCTGCCCTCCGGCTTGCTCTTCATTGATGAGTGGGCGTTTGCCTACAGCGACATCCAGTCGGTGACGCTGCCGGATACAGTGACAGAGATCTATGACTATGCGTTTGCCTACTGTACCCGCCTCACAGAGATGACATTTCCGGCATCGGTGCGCAGCATTGACGCAGCGTCATTCGCCGGATGCGCCAACCTGAGCAGTGTGACATTTGCAGACGGTCTGGAAACCGTTGAGATGGCAGCGTTCGCCGGAACTGCCATGAAAGAGGTGACCGTTCCGGCAAGTGTCAGCGCCATTGGCTTCTGCGCCTTTGGATACGAGGATGACATGAAGACTGCTGTAAGCGATTTCGTGATCTACGGCAGCGTCGGTTCGGAAGCGCAGCGGTACTGCACCGTGGAGGATTCCGAGAACGACTATGTCAACAGCTTTACCTTCCAGAGCGTCCTCACTGAGGACAGCGCAGCCTCTGCCACTGAGGATACCAAGCTTCAGACCGCAGTGGAAGAGAAGAGTCCGTGGCAGCAGTACGGCAAGTGGGTGCTGCTGGGCGTTTGCGTGGCAGTGCTGCTGGTTGGCGGTGTGGTGCTGATCGCCGGCGGTAAGAAGAAAAAGGATGCGCCGGAATCCTCTGATAAGTCCGCTGAGGAAAAACGATGAGAACGTGGTATCAGATCGGATGCGGTCTGCTTGCAGCGGTGCTTTTACTCGGCACTGTGCCGCAGTTTCCGGCAGCAGCAGCGGAACTGGAGACATCCGCAGCGGCAGCGGAGGACAGCGGCATTTCTGTGGACACCTCGCAGGATGCCAAGTATGATGTGTTCACCTATCGGGAAAATACGGACGGCGGCATTACCATCACTTCCTGCGACACTGCTGCCACCAGCGCAGAGATTCCGGCGGAGATCGACGGGGCACCGGTGACGCAGATCGGCGATGCAGCGTTTATGAATTGCAGTTTCGTCTCCACCGTGACGATTCCGGAGCATGTGACTGCTATCGGCGAGAGTGCCTTTGCCTCCTGTCCCATGCTCTGCGAGGTAGTTCTGCCGGAGGGGCTGACCTCCATCGGCAAGGGTGCTTTCGAGAGCTGCTCCATGCTGAACATCATCAACCTGCCAAAGACATTGACGGCGCTGCCGGATGCTCTGTTCTATGAATGTACATTCCTGTCTATTCTGGAACTGCCGGACACTCTGCAAAGCATTGGAAACGAGACGTTTTACAGCTGCACGGCGCTGGCATCGCTGGAGCTGCCGGATGGGCTGACCTCCATCGGGAAGTATGCCTTTCAGAACTGCCAGAAGCTGACGGACATCACACTGCCGGCATCCTGCACCTCCATCGGCGACTATGCCTTTGACGGCTGTCAGGCGCTGACGGCGTTCTCTGTGGAAGAGGGCAATTCCGCATACTGTGCCGAGGACGGCGTGCTGTTTTCCGCCGACCAGTCCACGCTGATCCGCTATCCGCAGGCACGGGAGGAAACCGGCTATGCGGTGCCGGATGCGTGCCGGACGCTTTCGGACTGGAGCTTCATCGGCGCTTCCACCTTGGAACAGATCGACCTGAATCAGGTGACTGCAATCGGGGAGGACTGCTTCTATTACTGTACGGCGCTGAAGAACATTGCCGTGCCGGACGGCGTGACGCAGCTCAACGGTGCGGTGTTCGCCTACTGCACGTCTCTGGAGCAGGTGACCTTGCCCGACACGATGCAGACGCTGGGAGACTACTGTTTCTATTCCGATGTGGCGCTGGCGGACATCAACATTCCGGACGGCGTGACACAGCTGGGCGAGAAATGTTTCTATAACTGCGGTGCGCTGCTGGAACTGTCGCTTCCGGCGAGCATCACAGAGATCGGGGAAAAGGCACTGGGGTATTACACCAATGCAGACGGCAAGGACGACCAGCGCATCGACAAGCTGAACATCCGCAATGGGGGCAGCGCTGCGGTGCGTGCCTATGAGCGCAGCTGGAAGCATGCGTCCCTGTGGAAATGGCTGCTTGCCGGCGGCATCGCTGTCGCTGCGGCAGGCGGGATTACGGCGATTGTTCTGGTGCATCGCAGCCGGAACCGCATCCGCACGACCACGCGCCAGGCATCGGCGACGAAACCGGGGAAGAGAAAATAGACGGAAAGGACCGAGAAATTTTATGAAGCATATCAAACACACGGCGGCACGCACCTTTGCCGGATTTCTGGCAGCGGTGCTGTCTGCCGGAATGCTTGCCGTTTCCTCCGGTGCGGTATTTGCCGAGGAGAGCACAACGCAGTCCAACACCTTTGACGACGGCACGCTGACCTATACCATTACAGACGGCACAAATGTTTCCGTCACCGGCTGTGCCACTTCGGCGACTCACGTCAGCATTATGCCGGAGATCGACGGCTACAACGTCACTGCTATCGGGGAAGAGGCGTTTGCAGAGTGCGAATCCCTGCAGGGTCTGACCATTCCGGAAACGGTGCAGTCCATTGGCTCGGCTGCCTTTTACGGCTGCACCTCGCTGGAATCGCTGACGATTCCGGACGCTGTTACCAAGATCGAGGACGGCACGTTTTTCAACTGCACTTCACTGAAAGATCTGAAGCTTGGGGACGATGTGACAGAGATCGGAAGCATGGCGTTTGGCTACTGCACCTCGCTGGAAGAGGTCACGCTGCCGAGTGCGCTGGAAACCATCGGCGACCAGCTGTTCTATTACTGCACGGCGCTGCAAGAGGTTTCCATTCCGGCACATGTGACGCAGCTGGGTTCGTATACGTTTTATGGCTGTATGTCCATGGAGTCCTTTGATGTGCCGGCAACGCTAGAGGACATTGGTGCACTGCCGTTTTTCGGCTGCCGGAGTCTGAAGACCCTGACCGTGGAGGACGGCAACCCCAATTACATTGTGGATGACAACGTGCTGTATAACAAGGCGCACGACATCCTCTATGCCTATCCGGCAGGACGGGAGGACACGTCCTTTGAAGTGCCGGAGGGAACGCTGGTGGTATACGCCGGAGCATTTTTTGCCGCTGAAAACTTGCAGCAGGTGACGTTCCACGATGACTTGCAGTACATCGGAGAGATGGCGTTTGACTTTTGCAGCGGACTGCAATCCATTACCATTCCGGAGAGCGTGACGACCATCGGGGAAACGGCGTTCTCGGACTGCTCCGCTCTAAAGGAGGTCACCTTTGTGGGCGCAGAGGATGAGGACACCGCAGAAAAGAATCTGGAAATCGGCAGCTATGCCTTTTTCTGCTGCGACAGCCTGAAAGAGGTGACACTGCCCAAGCGGGTGTCCTCCATCGGGGACTATGCGTTTGGCTGTGTTTCCGTGGAAAGCGACAGCAGCGAGAACTCCTCCTCCGGCAGCAGCTCCGATGACATGCAGGTGGAGGCCATGGATGACTTTCTGCTCATCGGATACACCGGTGCTGCTGCGGATTACGTCAAGAAGTGCGACGTGAAGATCAACTTCAAGGCCCTGAACTTCGACTGGGGCAGACTGGTATTTTACGTGGTGCTGTGCGCTGCCATTCTCGTGGTGCTGCTGATTGCCGTGCAGGTGATTCGCCGGACGATCATGACCAGGGAGGAAAAGGAAGCGCTGCGCCAGGCAAAGGAACTTCAGAAGATTCCGCTTTCCCAGCGTGGAGAGAACGGCGCTGCCGAGGCAGCGGAGGAGCCGGATGACGGCTACCGCGGCATCTTGGAGGACGACGGGCCGGAGGAGGATGCGGCCGTTCCGGAGTATGACGATACCTATACCCACGGCAGACTCCACCAGATCGGCCACGCAGACCAGCCGGAACCGCTTGCGGAATCCGATGGGGAGAATGACACCAAAGAGGACTAACGGAAACTCGTTTCGGTTCTGATGTTAAACAGCTCTGCTGTCTGCTGCGGTGCAGACGGGCGGGGCTGTTTTTTTGTTGCTCAAAATGTGACCAAACGGGCGGCAGCGGTGTTATTATAAGTGAACGGCCGTGAAATACAGAAAAAGAAGGTGATCGCATGCAGGAACGAAGGCTGATAAAACAGTTGAAACAGCATGATCCGGATGCACTGTCCGAACTGATGCAGCAATACACCGCATATGTGGGAACCATTGTTCGGAACATTCTGGGGAAGGTGCTGACAGAGTCCGATGTAGAAGAGGTAACGGCAGATGTTTTTGTCATCGTCTGGAACCACAGCAAAGAAATTCAGCAGGGGAAACTGCGCCCCTATCTTGCGACTGTCGCTCGAAACTGCGCCAAGAATCGGCTGCGCGGATATCAGGAAACAGTTGGTTTAGAGCAGGCGGAATCAATTTGCTGCTGCGAGGACATTGAGCAGGAGATTGATCAGAAGATTTTGGCGGAGATGCTGCAGGATGTGCTGGATGCCCTTGCACCAAAAGATCGGGAGATCCTGGTGCGCCATTATTATTACTACGAGGGCGTTAAGCAGATCGCAGAGGATCTCGGCATGAAAGAATCTGCGGTGAAAATGCGGATGAGCCGTGCCCGAAAGCGTTTGCAGCAGGAATTGATTGACCGTGGCTATGCCTATGAGGATTCGCCGGCGGTGCAGAAGATACAGTTTGCTGCCATATGAAAAGGAGTGACAAAATATGCAAATGAATGATTACGATTGGTTTGACCACTATGATGCGGAAAAAAACGGCGTACCGGAGATAACATCAGAGGAGATTGCAGCAGATGCTGTTGCAAAGCGTGTGCAGGAACAGCTGGGAATCACGATAAAGCCGATGCATTCGCTGCGCCGCAGAACGTGGACACGCTGGGTTGCCGGTGCTGCCGCTGCGGCAGTTCTGGTGACTGGCGGAACGATGCTCTCCACAGCTGCCGGAATCGGTGGAACTGAAGCGTTTTTCCGCAGCCTGTTTTCCAAAGAAGTGCCGGAACATCCGGAAAAAATGGAATCGCTGGTCACCGTGCCGCATGCGGTAATCGATAGTACCAATGCACAGGTGCAGTTTGCACTGTTGGGAATGTACGGCGATGATAGTCAGGCGCTGCTGAGCTTTTCTGTCACGGCATCCGGCGTATCGCTGACGGACGGCTTGAAGATTCCGTATCAGCTTTCTGTCTTGGACACAGACGGAACGGTACTGCTGGAGGAGGCAAACGACGGCGGAACGGTGGCAGAACTTCGGGAAAAAAACGGCGCCTACTATTTGAATCTCAGCATCCAGAAATCCGGACTGCAAGGGAAAAAGCTGGAGCTGACGTTCCAGAATTTCTATACCGATCAGCAGATCCAGGCGATTGATGCACAGGTAAATCAGTATGAGGATTCCTTTCTCAGTGATTACGTGCGGGAGGTGTATGGTGCCGCTGCTTTGGATGGCTTGGCAGCAGGAGAACTTCCGGCAGAATTTGATGTTGCTGCATGGAAAGAATACCGTAGCCAGAACCAGTTGGCGCAGAAGCAAATGGAAAAGCGTGCGCAGTGCTACGCCTCTTCTGATGCAGTGCTGGATGGAACATGGCACACGGAGATGGCGCTGAACTTTGTTGGAAATGCCCCCATCACCGCAGCGTTTGACGGCGGCAGTGTCACACTGCAAACGCTCTCTGCCAATATCTCTATGCCAAGGGAATGGCAGAGGGAGAAAAGCAATGTCACGCTCGTGATCACGTTGAAAGACGGCAGAAAGCTCAGCGATGTGTACACAGAGGATATGGTAGGGCAGGCGGAAGCTTCGGATTATGCCATTCGGCAGATCCACGCAATTCCAAGCTGCGCCGCAGATAGTCTGGATTCGTACATTCCGTTGATGTCTCTGTACGGGACGGAAACAGACTCGCAGGGAAATTTCTCCATGGTTCTCTGCTATAGCGAACCCATTGCACCGCAGGATGTGGCGGAAGTGGAATTGGTGCGCCTCACATTTCAGGGCGGCGATGCGGAAACGGAGACGTTTGGTGGCTTTGCCGTTTCTGACGAAACGGTGATCTATTCGGCGGAATAATCTCCTTTTTGAAGTGGAAAACAGCTCTGCTGTCTGCTGCGGTGCAGACGGGCGGGGCTGTTTTTTGTGGATTTTTGTTGCATCATAAGGCGTTTTATGTTATACTGGAAATGTGGGGCTTTGTCAAAATCGGTGGAGATGGAGGATGGCATGAAATACGATGCGTTTATAAGTTATCGGAGAAAAACAGGGTTTCTTATGGCACAGGTTCTCAGAGAATTGCTGAAAGAGAAGGGCGTTCGCTGCTTTCTTGATCTGGAGCAGGAACATTCCGGACAATTTGATGAAAATTTGTTTGTTGCGATTCAAGAGTCGGCGAACTTTATTTTGGTTTTGACAAACGGAACACTGGAACGCTGTGTGAATGAAGACGACTGGGTTCGAAGAGAATATCTGGAAGCGGTTCGGCTGAACAAAAATATTATTCCGGTTCGGTATCCGGATTTTACGTTCCCGCAGGAAAAAGAACTGGTCCAGCAGCTGCCGGATTGCATGAAAATGCTGGATACGAAACAAGGGGTGCTGTTCAGTCAGGAATATCTTCCGGCAACCATCGAGAAGATCCGGGATTATCTGGTAGATGTGGAAGAGCCGGTTTCAAATCTTTTACAGACCGATGCTTTTTTCCAGGAGGGACTGAAGAAGATCGCTTCTGTTTCCGGTGTGGACATGGCGTTTCACGCCGGTGCAGAGTGGCAAAGGGAAACGGAAAAGGTGGATATTCTCACGGATATCATTGCCAGACATCTCAAATTAAGAGTGCTGGTCAATACCGGCGATGTTGCTGAATTGGTGTGCTCGCACATGAGACAGCCGTTAAAAAAATATGTTTCGCTCGATGACACCGCAGCCGAATGGGACGAGCTCTCGAAGAAATTCCCGCAGAACATAGAAGTGCGGATTTCAGATGTTCCGCTGATGCACAGGATGTATATCATCAGAGGCAAGGATGGCGGTGCTGTCAATGTGAAATATTACACTTATGGGAATTATCGGCCCTCCGACAATTATCATGTCACGTTTTATGGAACAGATGACGCATATCAGCTCTATACAAAAGAATTCGATTATATCTGGGAAAAGGCAAGCCGCACCCTGGGAACAAACTGATTTATCAGGGACTTCTCCTGATAAATCTCAAGGGGGCTGTGAATCCGGGAGAATCGTGTTTCAAGACGGCCGATGTGATTTTTTGCCCTGCATGTAAATTTTCCGGAATTTCCCGAAAAAAATCGGATTTTTTCCGAAACCCCCTTGCAAAAAATGCTGTTCCATGATATGATAACATAAGAACCAGTCTTCACAAGCGTATCCGTGTGTCTTGTGAAGACAGATTCTAACACCTGCGCTGCTTCTCTTGCACAGATTGCAATGGCAGACGGCAGGGCGCAGGCTCTCAGAGCGCTGCGGTAAAAATTCAGAAAAATACCGATAAAGGAGAATCCTACTTATGCAGTATGGTTACTTTGACCTCAAGAACAAGGAGTATGTGATCGACCATCCGGATACCCCGGCACCGTGGGTCAACTACCTTGGTTCGCCGGAATACGGCGCAATCATTTCCAACAATGCTGCCGGCTATAGCTTCGTCAAGTCCGGCGCAAACGGCAGAATCAGCCGCTATCGCTTCAACTCGATGATGGCACTGCCTGGCCGTTACATCTACCTGCGGGACAACGACACCGCAGATTACTGGTCGGCTTCCTGGCAGCCGGTTGGCAAGCCGCTGGATACCTACAAGAGCGTCTGCCGTCACGGCACCGCATACACTGTGATCTCTGCCGACTATGCAGACATCCGCTCTGAGGTGACCTATTACGTGCCCAACGGCGCAACCTATGAGGTTTGGCGTGCGGTCATCACCAACAACAGCGATAAGCCCAGAAACCTGTCCGCCTTCGGCTTCGTAGAATTCACCAACGACAACAACTATGAGCAGGATCAGGTCAACCTCCAGTACACCCTGTTCATCACCCGCACCAGCTTCGAGGGCAACAAGATCCTCCAGCACATCAACGAGAACAGCGGCAAGGATGCCACCGGTTCCAATCACAGAGAGCGGTTCTTCGGCATGGTGGGCGCACCAATCACCGGCTATAACGGCAATCTGGACAGCTTCATCGGCCCGTACCGCACCTACTCCAACCCCATTGCAGTAGAGCAGGGCAAGTGCAACGGCGAGATGAACTATAACTCCAACGCATGCGGTGCGCTCCAGAGCGACATCGTGCTCCAGCCGGGCGAGTCCAGGGAACTGATCTACATTCTGGGGCAGAAGGACAACGCACAGGCAAACGAGATTCTGGCTTCCTATGAGGCTGCCGGCAAGGTAGATCAGGAAGTGGAGGAACTGAAGCAGTTCTGGCACGGCAAGCTGGACAATTTCCAGGTACAGACGCCGTCCGATGCGTTCAACAACATGATCAACGTCTGGAACGCATACCAGTGCTTCATCACCTTTATCTGGTCCCGTGCAGCCTCTTTCGTATACTGCGGTCTGCGCAACGGCTACGGCTATCGTGACACCGTTCAGGACATTCAGGGTATCATCCATCTGGATCCGGAGCTTGCTGCCGACAAGATCCGCTTTATGCTGTCCGCACAGGTGGACAACGGCGGCGGTCTGCCGCTGGTCAAGTTCGACCACAATGCCGGCCACGAGAACACACCGGACGATCCGGAGTACGTCAAGGAGACCGGACACCCGTCCTACCGTGCAGACGATGCCCTGTGGCTGTTCCCCACCATCCGCAAGTATGTGGGCGAATCCGGCAACAAGGCATTCTATGACGAGGTCATCGTCTATGCCAACGGCGGTGAGGACACCGTTTACGATCATCTGAAGCGTGCCATCCGCTTCTCCATGGAGCGTCTGGGCGACCACAATATGCCGGCTGGTCTGCACGCAGACTGGAACGACTGTCTGCGTCTGGGCAAGAAGGGCGAGTCCACATTCGTGGCATTCCAGCTGTACTATGCAATGTCCATGATGCAGGAACTGGCAGCAGAGCGTGAGGATACCGAATACATCTCCTACCTGACCAAGGCGCAGAAGGCGCTGGGCGAAGCGCTGGCAGACTGCTGGGACGAAGACCGCTTCATCCGCGGCATTCGGGAGGACGGCGTTGTGGTTGGCGCCAAGAAGGATCCGGAGGCTTCCATGTGGCTGAACCCCCAGAGCTGGAGTGTCATCTCCGGTTTTGCCTCCAAGGAGCAGAGCGACAAGGCAATGCAGTCCGTGGCAGACATTCTGGACACCCCGTATGGCGCAAAGCTGCTGGATCCGCCGTACATCGACCACTATTTTGACGGCGCTCTGATGCACATCTTCAATCCGGACACCAAGGAAAACGGCGGTATCTTCTCCCAGTCGCAGGGCTGGCTGATTCTGGCAGAGAGCCTGCTGGGTCACGGCGACGATGCATTCCGCTATTTCGAGGAGAGCTCGCCGGCATCCATGAATGACAAGGCAGAGCAGCGTGTTCTGGAGCCGTATGTACACGGTCAGTTCACCGAGTCCACGGCTTCCCCGTATGCAGGACGCTCTCACGTACACTGGCTGACCGGTACCGCATCCACCGTGATGGTTGGCTGCGTCGAGGGTATCTGCGGTATGCGTCCGGATGCAGATGGTCTGCATATCTGCCCGTCCATTCCGGCAGCATGGGACGGCTTCACCATGGAAAAGACCTTCCGCGGCAAGAAGCTCAGCATCACCGTACAGAATCCGGCACACGTACAAAGCGGTGTGGCTTCTCTGACCCTCAACGGCAAGAAGCTGGACGGCGACTATGTTCCGGCGGATGCACTGGCTGAACAGAACACCGTTGAGGTCGTTCTGGGCTAAGAGCTCGTGTTCATAGGCGTCTATCTACGTCTTTTCGGCAAATTTTGTTGCATACTGCGTTAAAAATTCTTGCCATACGAAAGTATGCCTGCAAATTTTTGCCTTGTCTGCAAAAAAATTTGCTCGAAAATCCGCATATATTTCCTACGAACACAAGCTCTAAGCCTTAGAATCCAATCAGACACACTAGAAATCAACAGAAAACCCGCCTGCGTTCCGGCTTTTTCGGACACAGGCGGGTTTTTACTTGGATTTTACTCTGCCACGGTTTCAGAGTTTACACAGCTGAATATCATAAAATACTGCACAGGCTCTAAGATACCAAAGCAGGCGGACGTGTTCATCACATCCGCCTGCTGTTTTTATGCAAGATGATGGGAAAGCGTTATTTCGCATTTCCCAGCAGATTGCCGTTTTCGTCTACCAGCGCAAAGTCCACGTTTCCGCTGTTGACATCGATCTTGGTGCACTGCACCCGTACCGTGTCGCCCAGACGGTAGCATGCGCTTCCCTGTTCTTCCTTGAAAGCGATGCTGTCGTCGTTGACCCAGTCGCTTTCCGGCAGGGTTGCCACGTGCACCAGACCTTCTACGGTGTTGGGCAATGCTACATAGAAGCCGAAATCGGTGACACCGGCAACAATGCCGTCGAAAATCTCGCCCAGATGCTGCTGCATGTACTCCGCCTTGTAGCAGTCGTCGGCGCTCCGCTCAATGGTGATGGCACGAACTTCCGTGTCGCTGGAGCGTGTGGAAGCCTCTACAACGAAGCTGTCGTACATCTCGTGCATGGCATCGGCATCGGGATTCTCGCAGTAGCTGCTGAGGATCCGGTGGATTGCCAGGTCGGGATAACGGCGGATGGGGGAGGTGAAGTGGGCGTAGTCCTTCAGTGCCAGACCGAAGTGGCCGATGGGATCCGGCGCATAGGCAGCCTTTGCCATGGAGCGCAGCACCATGACGTTCAGCACCGGATACAGGTCGGTGCCTCTTGCGCCGTCCAGAATCTCTGCCAGATGGCGGGGCTTGATGTCGGTGAACACCGGCACATCCACGCCCAGACGCAGGAGGATCTTTTCCAGATTCTCGATCTTCTCCGGAGAGGGCTTGTCGTGGACACGATAGACAAAAGGCAGGTTCTTTTCCCGTGCCATCTTTGCGGCAGCTTCGTTTGCCAGCAGCATCATCTCCTCGACGATGCACTCGCTCTTTCCACGCTCCCGTGCAACCACGTCCACGCAGACATCCTCATCGTTGATGATGAGCGCACCCTCGGCGGTTTCCAGCTCCGGCGCACCACGGCGCTTCCGCTCCCGCAGACGGATGTCGCACAGCTCGTTCATCAGCGGAATCATGTGGATGACATCCCGATACTTGTCCAGCAGCTCCTGAGAAGCCGAGCCGTCCAGAATCTGATTGACCTCGCTGTATACGCCCTTGACGGCGGAGCGGATGACCGTCTTGCGGAACTCGTACTTCACGATCTCGCCGTTTTCGTCCAGCTCCATGAGTGCGGAGAACGCCAGACGGTCTTCGCAGGGGTTCAGAGAGCAGATGCCGTTGGACAGGCTGGTGGGCAGCATGGGAATGACGTGGTTCGCATAGTAGATGCTGGTGCCACGGTCCAGCGCCTCGGTGTTCAGCGGGGTGTTCGGGCGGACATAGTGGGATACGTCGGCGATGTGTACGCCCAGCTTGTAGCCGGAGGCTGTCTTTTCCAGCGAAACTGCGTCGTCCAGATCCTTGGAGTGTGCGCTGTCAATGGTGAAGATGGGGGTGCTGCGCAGATCCAGACGCTTTTCATATTCCTCCTGCGGAATGGGTGCGTTTGCCAGCTGTTCAGCCTCGGCAACGACCTCCTCCGGAAACGCCACGTTTACGCCACGGATGGCAACGATTGCCTCCGCACAGACGCTGGCACGGGTGGAAACGCCGAAGCTATAGACGATCTTGACCTTGTGCTCTGCGTGGCGCTGTCCGCGGTATACGACCTCTGCCAGCACCTTTTCGCCCTCGTGATAGATGACGCTGTCCTTGCGCTGAATCTGGATGGGAGTCTTGGACATGGTGTCCGCACGGAACATCAGTCTGCCGTTGTCGTCGATGATGACACCGGTCAGCTTGCTGTCCGCCTCCTCCAGAATGGCGAGCACCTCGCCCTCCGGCTTTCCGCTGCGGGAGGGAATGTTGCCGATGAGCACACGGTCTTTGGTCATTGCGCCCTGCAGGAACTTTCCGGGAATAAAGACATCCTGCGCACCCTCTTCCTCCGGCCGTGCGAAGCCAAAGGTACGGCTCAGGCGAACGATGGTTGCCGGGAAATATCCCATGTTGGCGGAGGAAACATATCCCCGCCGGCGCTCGCAGATGGCACCTTCGTGGCGCAGCTCGTTGAT
>NZ_FR898065.1:44525-56832 GCF_000437175.1 Ruminococcus sp. CAG:330
TTCGTGGCGCAGCTCGTTGATGGCCTGCCGGAAATTGGCAGCGCCGCCCCGGTTGGTGCGGCATTTTGTCGCAAGATCACGGTCGCTCAGGGGAGTGCGCCCGTTTTTCTTGAGACATGTCATGATCTTCTTGCGGTAGCTTTCGACGCTCTCAGCGCCTCCGAACTGTGTATTTGCCATAAATACAAATCCTTCCCGCCGCCCATTGCGGCATCTCTTTTCTCATTTTCTTTCTCATTTTCTCAAATTTTTCTTGGCATAGGCAAAAAAACATCCTGTGCATCAGTGTCGCTCTTGCATCGAAGGATAACACCAAAAACACAGGATAGAATTTCGATTGCTTATTTTGTCAGCAGCGGCATTACGATATCCATGAACAGAATCAGTACAAAGAACACGATCGAAAACCAGAATGTCACTTTTCTCAGACGTGCTTCCTTGGTACGGCCACGGTTCTTGTCGTAGAACGAATCGTTGCTTGCACCGGTCAGTGCGGCGGTTGCATTCTGCGGCTTCTGCTCCTGCATCAGACAGATGACTGTGATGATGGCACTTGCCAGCAGAACAGCGGAACCCAGAATGATTTCCAGTACTCCCATGGGAATTTCCTCCTGTTTCAATTTTTTACCCGACAGACAGACGCTGCCTGTAACTTTTCAATATTTCTTTTATTATATCACATCCGCACCAAAAATGCAAGGACTTTTCCGCAAAAAAATAGACAAAGAACCCCTTTTGAAACTGGTGATTTTTCATGAAATCATGGCATATGATACAGAGAACGAACCGCTTCGGCGTCTGCGGGCAGGCGCTGCGCAAAGGAAAGGAGATCGCTTGACGATGAAAACACAACAGCCGCCGGCACCTGCCGGACATCACAACCTGATTTTGGAAGACCGCGGAAAGCTGACGCTGACCGGTGTCACCGATGTGGACTGCTTTGACGAGCGCATCATCAATCTGTTCACCAGTCTGGGCGAACTGACTGTCAAGGGGCGGAATCTGCACATCAACGACGTGAGCGTGGAGAGCGGCGACATGACCATTACGGGGGACATCTGGCTACTGCAATACGGCGACAAAGACCGCCGAGGCCCGCTGTCGCTGCTGGGAAAGCTGTTCCGCTGATGGAGCTGGAGACGTTTTTCACGGTGCCGGAGCAGACAAGGCTGCTGTTCTGCGCCGTATTTCTGGGGATTCCGCTGGGGCTTTGCTTCGATGTGCTGCGTGTCCTGCGGATGCTTCTGCCCCATGGAAAGCTGGCGGTGGCGCTGGAGGATACGGCGTTTCTGCTGGTCTGGGGCGGTGCGCTGCTCTGCTTTGCCGGCATCTTTGCCCGGGGGGAAATGCGTGCCTATTACGCCTTGGGGAGCACGCTGGGATTCCTGCTGTACCGCTGTACCATCGGCACAGTAACAGTGCGTGTGCTGCACCGGATCTTCGGGGTGTCCGGCAGGGTGCTCCGCTGGCTCACAACGCCCCTTTTCCACGGTGTTGTGCGGATTTACGGTGTTTTGAAAGAGAAATTTGGCCATTTCGCCAAAGTTTCTGGAAAAGTTCATTTTTTTTGGCATTTGCCCTTGATTGTCATCCGAAAAGTATTGTATAATAACAAAAGGAAAACCGTCAAGAGGTGAAAATTGACAATGGCAAAGAAAAAGAAGCAGAAGGCGGAGAAAAAATCCAGACTGATTTTCCGGATTCTCCGCCGGACGGCGATCGCTGCTGCCATCATCGGCTGTACCGTCAGTGTGATCTCCACACAGTCCAGCATTGCGGAGAAAAAGACGGAGCTGGCGCAGTTGGAAAAGCAGATCGACAAGCTCACGGCGGACAACGAGGATCTGGAACGGATTCTGGCGAGCGACGACATCGACAGCTACATGGAACGTCTGGCACGGGAGGAATATAATTACGCCTATCCGGATGAAGCTCGCTTTTATGACACTTCCAGAAATTGACACAGACTTTGACGGGGCAGAACACGGAAGCACATCACGGCAGGCATGGCAGCGGTGCTGCCTGTCATCAGAAAGGGATATGGAGTTACATGCAGGTCGAAATTGGGAAAATCTATGAGGGCACAGTAAAGAATATTACAAACTATGGGACATTTGTGGATATCCATAACCCCGATGGGGAACGGATCATGGGCATGGTTCATATCTCTGAGATCTCCAGAAGCTATGTCAGCGAGATTCGGGATTTTGTGACAGAGGGACAGCAGGTGAAGGTCAAGGTCATCGGCATCAACCCGCAGGGAAAGATCAGCCTTTCCATGAAGCAGGCGGAAGAAGCGCCGGCTGGCGGCGACCGTCCCCAGCAGCGTGGCGATCATCGGGGACATGGTCCCCGCAGCGGCGGTCCCCGTCCGGAGGGCGGACAGCGCCGTGGCGGAAAGCCCAGCGTCTGGGAGCCGAAGAAGCGGCAGGCACCGTCGGAGATGACTTTTGAGGATATGCTCTCCCACTTCAAGCAGAACAGCGAGGAGAAGATGTGCGACATCAAGCGCAATACAGAGCGAAAGAATCGTTCCAGACGGAAGTGATTCTGAAAGAATCGGCGGACGGCAGAAATGCAGTCCGCTTTTTTGATGCCAAAGCCAAAAAAGAGGTACCTCCCTTGCAGGAGTGTACCTCTTTGTGTTCTTGCGTGACAGTCAGAAAACGCAGCGCTTATTTGCTGTCAGAATCGCTGTCGTCCTTTTTCTCGTCCTCTGCATCTGCTGTAATATGTGCCGGCTGGTCTGCGTCATCGTCGTCATCATCGGCATCTACAGCGCCTGCGAACGAGCAGAATCCGCCCTCGCATCCGCCGGCTTCCGGTGCGCTCTCTTCCTTGTCGGATTCCTCCGGCTTCGGAGCGTCGGTATCAGTCTTTTCGCAGCAGCAGTCGCTGTCGTCGTCCTCAGTCGGGATAGGATTCCCCGTACAGATGGTGACATCTCCGCCTTCCATGGGTTCCAGTCTTGCGTTCTGTTTCTTCTCGTGTGCCTTTTTCAGTGCAACGATGGTAGCTGCGGATGCAGCAGCGGCAGCCAAAACCATTGCGGCAATTGTAGTTGCTTTCATAACGATACCTCTTTTCTCCAAGACCGTTTCTGTTTCGTTCTGCCGTGGCCTGGAAAACGGCAGAACGACATTTGTTTTGTGAACCATAAAAAATCGGCGAGTGTGGAAATGTATGAGTGAAGCGCCTGTTGTCCTCTGCCTGCGCCTCCGGTTATTCCATTCTCCAGAGCTTGATCTTTTATGTGAACCGGACGATGTTCCGGTTCTGTTATTAGTATACCATGTTTCCGGAAAAAATACAAGTCCTTTTTCGCAACAATATTGATGATTCTGTCCACTTTTTTGAACTGCTTTTGAAAAGACTCACAAATTTCCGGTGCAGTGCATGGCAAGGGTGATGGCAGCGAGGGGGGCAGTTTCGCAGCGGAGAATGCGCTCTCCCAGCCAGACAGAAACGGCGCCGGCGTTCTGGAGCTGTTCCGCCTCCTCCGGATCGAAGCCTCCCTCGCTGCCCACTGCCATGGCGATGGTATGGCAGTTCTCGAAGGGCACCTGTGAAAACCGGATGCCGCCGTTCTCATACATTAAAATGGCACGGTCTGCCTCCTGCATTTCACGGCACATCTGCTGGAACGTGTAAAGCGCTGCAATCTCCGGAATCATGCCGCGCCCTGCCTGCTTGGCGGCGGAGGCGGCGATTTTTTGCAGACGGGGCAGTTTCTTGGCAAACTCCGCCGGCTTGGGGCGGGAGATGCAGCGGCGGGTAAGGACGGGAACAATGCGGACGGCTCCCAGTTCCACGGATTTCTGGATGATCTGTTCCAGCTTGTCTGCCTTGGGAAGCGCCTGATAGAGCGTCAGGGCGACCGACGGCTCTGCGGCACAGAGCGCCGAGGACAGCATTTCCAGATGCACTTCCTCCGGCGTGATGGAGCGGATCCGGCACTGGTAGTCCTTGCCGTAGGCACAGACCGTCAGCGGATCGCCTACACGCATCCGCAGGGACAGTCCGATGTGGCGGGCATCCGGCCCTGTGATGCAGATATCCGATTCGTCAAGTTCTTCTAAAAAAAATCGTGGCATAATGCGACCTCCTGTGGATCAAGTGCCTTTTTTGCACGCTTTGGTTTGACATTCTGAGAAAAATATGATACAGTAGTAACGATGAGAATTTGTTCCGATTTTTTGTCATCGGGCAGATCGAAATGCAGAAAGGATGTATCATTATGAACTATACTTCAACCCTGCGCCGTGGAACAGCTGCGGTTCTGGCAGGGGCGCTTTTGCTGAGCTTTGCCGGCTGTGCGGACAACCAGACCAACGAGGGAACTGATATCCCCATGGAGAACCTCGCCTACGGCGCAACGCTGCGGGAGGACACCTCCCACGATTTCACCATTGAGTACGACAAGCGGTTTCTGGAGCAGGACGAACTGGATCTGCTGTTCAGCTACTACGACTCCATTCAGAAGCAGGATGTGACGGAATTCACCTCCTGCATCGTGGATTTCTATCTGGACTATATTATTGAAAACATGTACGGCGGTCTACTTCAGAGCGATGCCTATCTGACCAAGGTGCACGATGCGTTCCAGACGGCAGCCGGCGGTGACTTCACGTTCTCCTATCTTCAGATCACGGACTGTAAGGATGAGGATTCTCCCACTTCCGGCGTGGACTATCTCAAGGATATGTTCAACACCCTACAGGGGGAGGACTACTGGACGACCCACGTCAGGGATTGCAAGGCGCTGACGACCAAGATCGCCATGACCAGCGGTGATAAGAGCGTGGATAGTCAGGACATGACGGTCTATCTGGTCAATCTGGACGGCACGCTTTACGTCTGCCCGTGAGAATCGGCGGAATCGGCGTCCTTGTCATCGGTTTCTCCGGTGAGAAGCTGGCGCTGACGCTTTTTCTCCGCCTGAATCCGGCGCTGTTCCTCGCCGAGTTTCAGCATTGCGGTGCGAAAACGGTGAAACAGCACGACCATTACAATGAGATAGATCACGGTGATGCCCACCAGCAGCACGATCTTCCATTCCTCTTTTCCCATGGGTTTCTCCCTTCTGTCTTTGGTTACGGTCAAAATAGTTTGTCAAGTCGATTGGAATAGTTTCATTATAGTATGTTCCGGAAATTTTGTCAAGGTGCGGTGTGGGAGAGGAGAATTCGGTTCTGCGGACGGCGCAGCCGCCAATGGGTGAAAAAACGTGCAGAATTTTTTCCGTTTTGCAAGAATTTCTGTCCGTTTTGCAATAAAGCACTTGCAACAAATCGGAAACTGTGGTATAATATCTTCGTCTGTTGCTCTGTGCGAAGTGGGAGCGCAGCGTAACCTTTTCCGCAAGCCGGCAGAATGCATCTGCGGTGCGGAACGCATTTTATTTTTAAGGAGGAATTCCATGTCTAACAACAAGACCCAAGCCGCTGTTGTGTCAAAAAGCCCGAAGGGCGCCAAGCACATCACAGCCGGCGGCGTCCTGTCTGGTCTGGGAAAATGGATTGCCCGCAATCGGGTTTACTTTGCGGCATTTCTCATTCCGGCAGCGCTGACCTATCTGGCGTATGCGATCTTCGGATTGTATCCGTTCGGGGAGGAGTCGGTGCTCTGTCTGGACCTGAACGGACAGTACGTCTACTACTTCGAGGCCCTGCGTGATGCGTTTTGGGGCGACGGAAGTATTTTCTACAACTGGTCCCGCAATCTCTCCGGAGAGTTTATAGGAATCATCGGGTATTATCTGGCGAGTCCGTTTACCCTGATCGTCCTGCTCCTGCCGGAGAAGTTCATGCTGAGCAGTCTGCTCATTATGCAGCTGTGCAAGCTGGGTGCGGCGGGTGTGACATTTAGTTATTTCCTGCAAAAGCGGCGTAATGTCAAGCCGCTCCAGTCTCTGCTGTTCTCCACCATGTATGCCATGATGGCATATGCGGTAATTCAGCTGATCGACCCCATGTGGCTGGACGGACTGGTAATGCTGCCGCTGATCATGCTTGGCATTGAGTATATGGTGGACGACGGCAGACGCCTGAACTACATCATCCCCCTTGCCATCATGTGTGTGGCAAACTTCTACATCGGCTACATGATCTGCATCTATGTTGCCCTCTACTTCCTGTTCTACCTCTTCTTTGGCTCGGACAGGAAGCGGAAGCCCTACGACTATGCAGCCACCATCGTCCGTGCCATCTACTCCTCTGTTGTGGCACTGGCATGTGCGGCGTTCATGCTCCTACCGGTATACTATGCGCTGAAGCTCGGTAAGTTCGAATTTACCGATCCGGACTACAGCTTCCGCTTCCAGTCGGAATTCGGTCTGCTGGATCTGCTGCCGCAGCTGCTGCCGGCACAGTACGACTCTGTCAACGTACAGGGCAAGCCGGAGATCTACTGCGGTCTGCTGACAATTGTCCTGCTGCCGCTGTTCTACATGAACACCAAGATCAGCACCAAGAAGAAGATCGGCTACACCGCACTGGTTGTCATCATGGTTTTCTGCATGATGTGCGTTCCGGTGGACATGATGTGGCACGGCGGACAGGTGCCGAACTGGCTGCCGTTCCGCTACTCTTTCCTGCTGTCCTTTACGTTCCTGACCATGGCGGCAACCACATGGGGCAAGATGGAGGGCGTCAAGAAGAAGCACCTGCTGATCTCTCTGGCAATTGCCCTTGCTGTCGTGCTGTACGTGGGATTCAAGAAGTACGATCAGATGGCATCCGGCGCCGTTTGGATTGCCGGCGGTCTGATCGGCATCTACCTGATCCTGCTGTACTTCCTCACCGGCAATGCGCTCCTGCCCGGCAAAAAGACATTCAACATCGCCCTGTCTGCGATCATGCTCTTTGTTGTGGGCAGTGAGGCGACCTATAATGCCGTGGACTCCATGAAGGACATTGACGACGAAGTGGCATACTCCACCCGTGCGTCCTACCAGAACTACGTGTGGAACGGCCGTGCGGCAACCGATGCGCTGGAGGAATACGATCCCGGTCTGTACCGTGCGGAAAAGACATTCTTCCGCTGCGTCAACGACAATGCGGCATTTGGACTGAAAGGTATCTCCCACTCCAGTTCCGTCATGAATACCCGTGTCATCAACTTCATTGAAACCATGGGCTATTGCATGCACAGCTATTATACCCGTTATGACGGCAATACGCCTCTCGCCGACTCGCTGCTTGGCATCAAGTACGTGCTGGATCGCGGCGATTCCAACCGTCTGCTGAACCCGACCTATGAGCCGGTATTGCAGTACGACTACACTAACGAAAACGACGTGGACAAGACCATCACCGCCTACGAGAACCCCAATGCGCTCTCCATGGGCTATATGGTCAACAGCGATGTCACCAAGATCGACCATCTGGGCAACGACAACCCGTTCAACAGCCAGAACATCTTCCTGAGCACCATGAGCGGCAACACCGTCTTTGATGAAAACGGACAGTTCGAGTCGTGGCACGAGTACTATACGCCACTCCAGCTGGCAGAAGATATGGTGGTCAGCGATGCGGTCACCACAAGCCCGTACGGCGAACAGACTAAGTTTGAGGACAACGGCAGCGGCGACCCAACGGTGGACTTCCATCTGGTGGCAGAGTCTGACGAGCCGATCTACCTGTACTTCAAGACGGAGTTCCAGCACAAGGTGAACCTGTGGACTGCCTCCTGGACAGAATCCGAGTGGAACGACTGCGAGAGCACCTGGAGCGCAGAGAATCCGGACGGCACATTCAACTGGAGAGCTGCAGACCAGCAGGCAAACGCACAGTCCCGCTTCACCGGTCTGGGCGAGTACTTCGAGGGCGATAACTACACCATCCTGCGTCTTGGCGAATACGAGCCGGGCACAAAGATCACCGTTCGTATGACCGTTGCCAACGATTACACCATCGTCAAGAACTTCCTCTTCTACACCTTCCATCCGGATCTGTTCCAGCAGGACATCGATACCCTGAAGCAGAACCAGTGGAATATCACCGACTACAGCGCACGGAAGATCACCGGCGAGATCACCGCAGAGGACGGTCAGCTGATGATGACCAGCATCCCGTATGAGCCGGGCTGGAGCATCAAGGTAGACGGCAAGCGTGTGGACAATCTGGTGGAAGAAGTCAAGAATGACGACGGCAGCATCAGTCTGAAAAACCAGAGCGGCGACAGCGGACAGATCGTCGTGGTTGATGCCATGGTCGGTCTGCGGCTTCCTGCCGGCACCCACACCGTTACCATGACGTATACCCCGCCGGGGTGGTGGATCGGTATTGCATTGCTGGCAGGCGGAATTGTCCTGCTGGTGGTATTCTGGTTCGGCGACCGCAAGCGCTATGCAGTGATGCTGGCAGAGCTGGCACAGCAGCAGGAGCGGGAGCGTCAGGAGGCTGCAAAGCGTGCCAAGATGAAGTCCGCAAAGGCTGCCAAGGAGAGCAGTCCGGAGGCACTTCTGGAGAAGCTGGAGGCACTGCATAAGCAGGGCGTTCTGGACGACGCAGAGTTCGAGGAAAAGAAGGCTGCGATCCTGAAGAAGAAGCCGGCAGAGAACGCCGGGGATCCGCCGAAGCCGTCTGAGAAAAAAGACAGCGATGACGGCGGCACCGAGGATTCGGCAGATTAACACCGCAAGAAAAGCTTGACAGGTACGCCGAAATGGTGTACGATAAGAGCACGTGGGCTGACACGATTCAATCCGATGGCAGGCTCTCTCTGGACTTGCCAACTCTGTTGCGAAAGATACAGAGCGTCGGCGAAGGCGACGAAATTCCTCGCTCCCCTGCCGGACATAAGGGCCGGCGTAGTTGGGCGGACAACAGAAAAATCAGTCGTCAAAAGGCGGGAGCATTGCTGCGGTAATGCACCGCCTTTTGGAACGTCACAACCGATACACAGGCTGTGGTGAAAAAACGTGGGCTGACACGATTCAATCCGATGGCAGGATGTCTCTGGACCTGCCAACTCTGTTGCGAAAGATACAGGGCGTCGGCGAAGGCGACGAAATTCCTCGCTGCGCTGCCGGACATGAGGGCCGGTATGGTTGGGCGGACAACAGAAAAATCAGTCATCAAAAGGCGGTAGTATTGCTGCGGTAATGCACCGGCTTTTGGAACGCTGCGGCGAAAAAACGTGGGCTGACACGGTATCAATCCACGGTGGCACCTTGTGTGCGACCGATCCTGTTGCGAAAGATACAGGACGCTGGCAGGCAGCGAAAAACCTTGCTCCAATGCCGGACGTAAGAGCCGGCCCCGTTGGTTGGACAACAGAAAAATCAGTCACAAAAAGGAGGGAGCATTGCCAAGGTAATGCACTGAATTTTTAAAACCCAGAGAACCAGAGAAAGAGAATCCCCCGCATCCGGTGATGTTCCGGATGCGGGGGATTCTTGTTGCTTGTGGAAAGAATAGAATCAAAGTGTTTTTTGCATTTGCAGATAGTTCACGGGCTGGAATCCCATCCGCTCATAGAGCGCACGGGCACGGGGATTCTCCTGTGTTACTTCCAGCCGGATGGCAGCCGCTTTGCCCTTGAGATCTTCTGACAGGGCTTCGATTGCCTGCGTGCCGTAGCCCCTGCCCTGATACGCCGGACGGAAGTAGATCTCCTCCAGCCATACCAGCACACCGCCTGCCTCATGCTGCATGGTGCGGTTGGTGACGACAAAACCGGCGGGCTTGCCGCTGTCCAGAAAGATGTAGCCGCCCAGATACTGATCGGAGCGCAGAATCTCCTGAAATGCCCAGTGGTGGCGCTCCGGCGGAATGGGGTGGAGCACTGCCTCAGAGTGGTAGAATTCCTCTGCCATTTCGCAGAATGCCGCCTCGTCTGCCGGCTCGAAGCGTCGAACTTGCAGATTGTTCATCGGCTGTTTCCGCCTCCTCCGTGGCTTCCTCCGCTGGAACTGGTGTGGCTGCTTCCGCCGCCGCCTCCACCACCCCACCACCGCCGCCGCTGCTGCTTTCGATCTTGGTGCGGGTGCGGTAGGTGCGGAGAAACTGATCGGTGTTCCGCTTATGGCGAATCTTGCCGGCTTCCAGATAGTTCCGCATGTTGCCGGCGGTCTTGAACTGGTAGCTGGAGCGGATGATGAGCAGCGAAAGTCCGAACGCAATGAGTGCGCCGGCAATGGCAATGAGAATAATCATGCCCCAGCTTAGTTTCGCTGTGTATTCCTCGGGCAGCTCGGATACCTCTTTCACCACGCCGTTCTGCATGATGAGGTACTTGCCGCTGTCCTCGTTGTAGGTATAGTAGGTGTCGCTGGGCGCACCCTTCTCGGCGTAGTATTCCAGATTGTAGCAGAACTGGTGGAGTGCGCCGGGGATATCCTCGCTGCCACGCACCAGATAGGGGTTCATGCAGGAGAAAATCTCCGAAACACGGTCGGAGGAACTGGAGTTGGTGTAGTAGAACTGTCCCTTTCCGCTGGTAGAAATGTAGTCGTACAGATGAGAGGCACCGGACATATCCAGATAGAGGAATACACCGTCGGTGTTGATGCCGTACAGTTCATCGTACTGGTCATCGCAGAACGCAACGGTGTCCGCATCGCTGCCGTCGCCGACCTCTGTTGTGCCGATCCAAACGCCGATGTTCATGCCGGTCTGGTCGGCGGTGTCCTGAAGCTCTGAGAGGACTGCGGAAAATTCCGAGTCAGTCAGCAGATAGCCCTCGTCGCAGAGATAGACATTGTCCTCTTGTGCAACAGAGGTTGTCGCAGCCGTGGGCAGTGCCATCGCACCGGCGCACAGACCAATGGTGAGCAGTGTTGCTGCACTGCGCAGGAGTGTTGTCTTCATCGGAAAATCCCCCCTCCAAACAGCAGGAAAATAATCAGCACCACCACGCCCAGCGCACTGCTGAACAGCAGCGCTTTCGCCCAGCTGAGAGGCGGTGTGCCGGATTGCTTGCCGGTCTGTCCGTTTATGGCAAAGCTGTAGTCTTTTCCCTTGTACTGGTAATTGAGAAACCACACGGGCAGCAGCACATAGTCGTGCTGCATCTGGCGCAGCTGGATATCCCGCTGCTGCACAGAAAAGGAGGAGTAGCCGGACACGCTCTCCCGCAGCAAGGCAATGCTCTTGTCCTCCACACGCTGTTTCACCCGCGGGAAAACATCGTCATAGGAATCATCGTATTTCTGCGCCATAAATCCGCTCAGATACTGCATGCTGAAGGTTTTCATCTTGTCGTAAGGGAACGGCTCGATGGCGTCCATCAGAGCGTCGTCGATTTTCTTGGAGCCGTCTGCCGGAACGCCTTTATACGGGATGTCGGCAGCACGCTCTACCAGATATTCCTGCGTTTCTGTCACCTGATAGTCGTCGTCTCTCCACGAGCGAACCTTTTTTCCGATGCCGCTCATACTGGTATCGGCGATGCAGTTGGTCAGCCAAAATGGCACGTAGATACCGCTCATCTTCTCCAGCTGCTTTTCCGAGGTGAAGCCCTTGGGCAGGAACCAGCGCTTTTTACACCACTTATGGAAGCATGCCAGTGCCTGATCCTTGGTGATGGAAAAGGGCAGAACCCACGCCGGACAGTATTCGCCCTGCAGCCGTCCGGCAAGCACCACCGGAGCGTGGCAGTAGTAGCAGAATGTGGCGGAGGTTTCCGTCTCAGCGATGATCTGCGCCCCGCAGTTCTGGCAGGTGTAAAGCCGTGTGCCCTCTTCGAAAGCAGCCTCGTCCGCCTCGTTTTTCAGTGTGGCAGCGTCCGGATCAGCATCGGCATTCGCCTGATGCTCCATCTGGGCGTACATCTGCTCCATCTCCGCCTCGGTATAATGGCTGTCGCAGTACGGGCAGGAAAAATTCTGGTGTTCCGGATCGAAGGTCAGTTCTGCACCGCAGTTGGGGCACTTATATTGTACAGTATTCATGGATACAGTTCCTTTCGTTTCGGATTATGCGCGGCCCTTTCCGCAGTTGGTGCAGAACTTGCCCGTGTTAACCGCACCGCAGGAGCAGGTCCACTGCGCCGAAGCGGGCTTGGGAGAGCCGCAGTTGGTGCAGAACTTCCCTGTGTTGGTTGCGCCGCAGGAACAAGTCCAGCTTTCTGCCGGAGCCGGTTTGGGAGAACCGCAGTTGGTGCAGAACTTCCCCGTGTTGGTTGCGCCGCAGGAACAGGTCCAGCCGTTTGCCGGCGCAGCAGCAGCCTGCTGTGCAGCCTGTTGAGCCTGTTGTGCAGCCTGCTGCTGCATCTGCATTTGCTGGGCATTGGTGGCAGAGGCGCTGGACATAAATCCGCCGGCTCCCTGCATGCCCATGCCCATTGCCATAAATGCCTGACC
>NZ_FR898065.1:56851-66872 GCF_000437175.1 Ruminococcus sp. CAG:330
CCATTGCCATAAATGCCTGACCGGCCCCGGCGGTGTTGGAGCCGGCAGCCTGCATGCCCTTGGCGATGGAGCTCTGCACATAGCCCTCCCGTACTGTGGGGTCGGACATCATTGCACCCTGATTGCGCATGTTGATGAGCGCCTTGCTCTCGTCGTCGTAGCTGATGCTTGCGATACCCACGGAGCTGATGTCCAGACCGCGTGCCTGTGTCCAGTCGGCATCCAGTACCGATGCCATGTACTTGGAGAGTTCCATGCTCTTGGACGGCAGGGAGGAGATGCGCACGCCGTTTTCGGACATCTGACCGATGGCGGTCTGGAGCGCCGTCAGGAACTCGGCGTTGAACTGCTCGTTGACCTCCTCGAAGTTCAGGTGCGATGCGTTGCGGGGCACAACCTCCATGAAAAATTTCAGGGGGTCGGTGATTTTGATGGAGTAGGTGCCGTGGCAGCGCAGGAACAGCTCGGAGTTATAGAAATTGTCAAAATACTGGAGTGCGTTGCGTGTGCCGAATTTGATGCCGCGGATCTCCTGCAGATTGATGAAGTAGACCTGCTGGGACTTTCCCGGCTGTCCGCCGAACTTGAAGCGCTCGAAGCTCTCCTTGACGGATGCTTTCAGCTCGCCGTTGAACATGGACGGAGAGGAGGAGAGGTAGACCTCATAGTAACCCTCTTCTGCTGTGTAGTCCATGATGCGTCCGCCGTCTACCAGCAGCATCATCTGGTTTGGCCCTACGACAATGCGGGAGCCGTTGGAAATGATGTCCGGTGTGCCCTTGCTGTTGCTGCCGCGCTTGCCGCGTGTGACCTGAACGCCCTTTGTCATGACTGTGGTGGGACCCATGTCACCAGCCTCGATGAATTCCAGCCAGGAATCTGCCAATGTGCCGCCGACTGCGCCGACTGCTGCACGAACAATACCCATAATTGATACCTCCATAAATTCGCTTGTATTGTGTTTTATCATATGCAAAAAAAGTGAAACAATCTCCAACAAAAAACATCAGTTTTTTTGGGTTTTGATTAAGACAATTATAGCATAAAGTGACGAATATGGCAAGCGGATTTTTTGGAATTCTGCAAAAAAGCTGAAAATCCGCTGTTTTTTTCGGCATACTGCTGGTATTTTTCGAAGCAGCAGAAAAAAGCTTGACAGAAACACGGATTTATGATATACTAAAAGAGTTCGAGGTGTAACTCAGTTTGGTAGAGTGCTTGCTTTGGGAGCAAGATGCCGCAGGTTCGAATCCTGTCACCTCGACCAGTGCATGATTTTTTCCAAATGAAGTGTTCGGATAATGTTTGCGGATATGCAAAGGCTGTGTGTTTTCAAAACCTGAGAGCGCACAGCTTTTATTTTGGCGTAAAAACAGCGCAAGGCTTGCCAAATGCGGAAATTTATGGTATACTGTTTTCAAAAGGAGTGTGATAGGACATGAATTGTCACAGATGCGGAAAACCTTTGGAGGATGGATCGCAATTCTGCGAGGAGTGCGGTGCACCGGTGGAATTTCCCCAGCAGCCGCCCATTCCAGGACAGGTCGTTCCGGAAAAGGCACCAGCGCAGGATAATACGATGAAAAAGATTGTGCTGGTGCTGGGCGCTGTCTGTGTGGCGCTGGTGGTTGCTGTTGTGCTGCTCCTGGTGTTTCGGATGCGAAACAATGCTGGAAAATCCGGCGAGTCGGCAGCAGTGCAGACGGTATCCGTGACGGAGGTGACTGCCGGAGAGACCACAAACGAAGCTGCCACCGAGGCAGTGGCAGCAGTGGCGGAAACTACCGCAGCACCGGCAACAGAAGCGCCGACACAGGCACCGGCGGAGACGGCAGCTGTGAAAAGAACGGCGGATTATTCTCTGTATCTTAGAGCCGTAAAGCAGTTTGTATTATCTGATCAGCTGATATATCGGGAGTACTATCTGTATGACATCGACCGTGACGGTGTGAATGAACTGATCGTGCAGTATGGAACCTGTGAAGCGGATGCGATCTATGCGTTCTGGCGAATCGATGACAGCGGAACGGGGATCGAAAAGCTGGAGGAATCCCCCGGCGGACATTCCTATCTCTGTTCACAGGACGGTGTGCTCTACACCAATTTGGGACATATGGGATATCAGTCTGTCAGTGCAGCTGAGCTGGTGAAAGAAAACGGCGTGTGGAAAATTAACTGGAGGGAAGTCTTTACGCAGGAGAACGTGCAGGATGTGGCGGATTACGCCGACTTCGGCCCGGCACTGCAGGGCTATGATCTGGCGAACACCGCACCGCTGGGCGGAAGCGACAACTCCCAAAGTGCGACAGCAGCAGCAAGCAGCAGTGCATACGCCATCAACGACAAACTGGGAGCCATGGACTGTCATAAGGGCGTTGTTTCCAGCTATACCACCGATTATGTCTGCAATGGCGGGGAGAAGGACACGGTACGGCAGAGCCTCGGCGATGGCTGGCACGTGACCGCCAAGTACAAATGCGAGTCATACGGCGTGACGTGGTACGAACTGTGGGATACGGACGACGGCGACTACTACGGCTGGGTGGATGAGGAATTCATTGATTTCTATTGATTCGAAGAAATAGGAAAGAGCGTGATAGGACATGAAATGCCGTAAATGTGGAAAACGCTTGAATGTTGGTTCTCAATTTTGCAAAGCATGTGGTGAACCAGTATTTTTAAATCAACAAG
The DNA here is from genome assembly GCF_000437175.1 of Ruminococcus sp. CAG:330. Classification (NCBI taxonomy): domain Bacteria; kingdom Bacillati; phylum Bacillota; class Clostridia; order Eubacteriales; family Oscillospiraceae; genus Ruminococcus; species Ruminococcus sp. CAG:330. Next base: position 59,543 of record NZ_FR898065.1, read on the forward strand.
TTGAAGGAAAGGTTGTTTCTGAACCTGAAAAAGAAAAAACACGAGAACGGAACAGGAAAAAAATTGCGATAGTGTTAGGCGCAGTTTGCATTATATTAATTATTATTGTTCTGTTTCTAATGTTACAAAGGCAAAATAAGTTTGAAAAAACGAAGAAAGAATCTATAGTCGTACAGACAGTATCATCAACTGAGACTATGGCAATGGAGAATATTGCCGAAACAACGGCTATTTCATCGGAGCTTTCGACCCAAACAGAGTGTGATAATGTTTATTTTTTTGATGAAGGCAATCTGTTGACTGATTCGGAATTTTCTAAAGTCTTTTCTGAACTTCAGAATACGGCAGACAAAATTGATATGAACATTGGAGTGTGGATTGGTACGACAGAAATTGGGGATGGCAGTGATGCTGATACGGCTGATTTTTGTGACAATCAATACGATGACAGATATGGTATCAATACGGATGGTGTATTTCTTTATTTGGATATGTCTGGTGCTTCTCATCTGTATGATTATATTTCTACCAGTGGAAAGGGACAGTTTTATTATACAAATTCCAGTCAATTTAATCGTATTTCAGATATTTTCGCCAGTATGAATCCTTATTTGAAACGGGACAATGAAGATGTACCTAGTGCACTTCATGAGTTTTGCGATGATTTGGAGTACTATGCTGAGAAGGGAGCACCTAGTGATACCTATTATACTTATAATAGGAACAATGACAAATATTTGATTATGCAAGATGGCAAAGTAAAGGAAGTATCAGAGTTACCAGAGGAGTATACTATAGGAGATTAATAGAATTCTACGGCTGGGTGGATGAGGAATTCATTGATTTCTATTGATTCGAAAATGGAACACAAAAAATGCGCATGGACGCCGAAATTCGGTGTCCATGCGCATTTGCGTTTTTGGGGGATTTGGAATTACTTCTGCTTCTGATACCATGCGGTCAGCTCGTCGGCAGAGATGGCGCCGTTGAGCATCTTTCCCTCACGGATGTCTGCGTTCGGCGCACTGCCTTTCAGGGCAGCAGCCGTCTTGCCGAAGCCGCTTCCGCCGGAGGTGGCGAACAGGAAAATCTTCTTGCCGGAGAAGTCGCTGCTCTCCAGAAATGTGTTGATGATCGTGGGTGCAACATACCACCAGATGGGGAACGCCAGAAAAATGGTGTCATAGTCTGCCAGATTGCTGCACGGTGCAGCGATTTCCGGACGGGAGGACTTGTCCCGCATTTCCACGCTGCTGCGGCTGTTCTTGTCCATCCAGTTGAGGTCTGCCGGGGTGTAGGGCACCTTGGGGCGAATCTCGAACAGGTCTGCATCAAATGCCGATGCCAGCGCCTTGGATGCGTTTGCGGTAACACCGCTTGCGGAAAAATATGCAACTAAAATTTTGGACATCTCAAAAACCTCCAATTTATTTGCCGAAGGAAACCAGAAATTCTACGGTTTCCGGGTCGTAGTGAGAGAAGAAAGCGCTTTCGCTCTCGTCCAGCGCCTGCATGGTGTGCATGTCCTCCTCGGACAGCGCAAAATCAAAGACGTTGAAGTTCTCCGCCATGCGCTCCTTGTGGGTGGACTTGGGGATGACAACGACACCGCTTTGAATCAGGAAGCGCAGGATGGTCTGTGCCACGGTCTTTCCGTACTTTTCGCCCACTGCCTGAATGGTGGGGTTGTGGAAGATCTCTTTTCTGCCCTCTGCAAAGGGTCCCCACGATTCGATCTGTGTGCCGTACTTTTCCATGTACTTCCGTGCCAGCTTCTGCTGCTGGAACGGGTGGGTCTCCACCTGATTGACAGCGGGCTGCACCTTGACGAAATTGCTCAGGTCGACAAAGCGGTCCGGATAGAAGTTGGACACGCCGATGGCACGGAGCTTTCCGGCAGCATATGCCTCTTCCATGGCACGATAAGTGCCGTAGTAGTCGCCGATAGGCTGGTGAATCAGCATCAGGTCAATGTAATCCGTTTTCAGCTTGCGCAGGGACTCGTCGATGGATGCCTTTGCCTTTTCGTAGCCGGCGTTGGAGATCCAGATCTTTGTGGTGAGGAACAACTCCTCTCTGGGAACGCCGCACTTGGAAATGGCTGCGCCTACGCCCTCCTCGTTGTAGTATGCCTGTGCGGTGTCGATCAGGCGGTAGCCGGTCTGGATGGCATCCAGCACGCAGCGCTCACACTCCTCCGGTGTGACCTGATAGACGCCGTAGCCCAGAATCGGCATTTTTACGCCGTTATTTAATGTAACATATTCCATGGTTTCAATCCTCCAGTGCGTTGTAGATTTCGTCGGTCACCGGCTCCAGCCACTCGTTAGAGGTGTTCTCGCCGGGGCATTCCACTGCCAGATGGCTGAACCAGCTGTTCGCCTTGGCACCGTGCCAGTGCTTCACACCTGCCGGAATGGTGACCACATCGCCGGGCTTCAGGCTCTGTGCCGGCTTGCCGGCTTCCTGATACCAGCCCTCGCCATCCACACAGATCAGCAGCTGTCCGCCGCCCTTGTCGGCGTGGTGTACGTGCCAGTTGTTGCGGCATCCCGGCTCGAATGTGACGTTGGCGACGAATACGGTCTTGCCGGAATCGGTGAGGGGCTTGAGGTAGGAGTTGCCGGTGAAGTACTTGGCGAAGCTGACGTTCGGCTCCCCCATGCCAAAGAATCCGCCGTGCTCCTCTGCTTCGGTGTCGCCGGAGTAGACTTCTTTCGCCATGCGGAACGCTGCCCATGCGTTGGGCCAGCCGGCGTAGAATGCCACGTGGGTGAGAATCTCCGCCATTTCGGTGCGGGTCACGCCGTTCTGCCTGGCAGTGGTGAGGTGATAGACCAGCGAGTTGTCTGTCATGCCCTTGCTGATGAGTGCGGTAACGGTGACAATTGAGCGCATTTTCAGAGAGAGCTTGTCCTCTCGTGACCAGACCTCTCCGAAGAGCACGTCGTCGTTCAGCTCTGCAAATTTCGGGGCGAAATCGCCCAGACTATCTCTGCCTGCGGTTTGTTTTTTCATGGGAAACTTCCTCCGTTTCTGAAATGTTTAAGATTTTTCAAATCCTTTTGCGGAATCCTCCTGACAGTCGCTGGGCCATGTGAGCACGCCGGTTTCCACGGCGACCTCGTAGCGGTGAATCTTGTACGCCAGCCGTTTCAGCGTGGTGTCGATCTTTGCCCGCTGTTCCAGAAGTGACTCACGCTGTTCGGTGAGGAGCTGGAGTCTTGCCGGAATGGTGGTATCGCCCTCCTGTGTCAGCCGGACGTATTCGATGAGCGCTTCCACGGGCAGTCCGGCGCTTCGCATACACTTGGCGAGTTCCACCCAGCCCAGATCGTTCTCCTGATAATCACGGATGCCGCTGGGGGTTCGGGTGACCGGCGGAATCATGCCGATGCGCTCGTAATACCGCAGCGTGTCCTGCGAAATGTCGTAGAGTTCGCTGACTTCTTTGATGGTCATGTGCATCCCTCCTTTTCCGGATTTCTTGAAAATATTATACGCCTTAGAGTGCGCTCTAAGTCAAGACGTTTTCGGCAAAATCTGCGTATTTCACAAAAAATATGGGATATCCTTGTGGAAAGTGCGGACTGGATTCGACCATTGTTATTTTAGAAAGAATTATGATGTTTCTTGACTTTAAATTTTAAATATAGTATAATACGATTATAAATCACATTTTTATGGAGGCTTTAAAATGAAACATGACCACCTCGGTTTCCGCTTTTGTCCGTAAAATGAGTGAGAGCTCGTGTTCATAGGCGTCTATCTACGTCTTTTCGGCAAATTTTGTTGCATACTGCGTTAAAAATTCTTGCCATACGAAAGTATGCCTGCAAATTTTTGCCTTGTCTGCAAAAAAATTTGCTCGAAAATCCGCATATATTTCCTATGAACACAAGCTCTGAGGAAACGATGGCAGTGTTTGAAAAATGATTTGAATAGAATTGGAGCGGGAATCGCATGAATATAAGAAGTGCAAAAGAAAAAGACATCCCCAGAATCATCGAATTATTGGGGCAGGTACTTCAAATCCACGCCGATATCAGACCGGATATTTTTATTCCGAACACGACCAAATACACGGATTCTGAATTGCAGGCGCTGCTGAAAGATGGCCGGAAGCCCATCTATGTTGCGGTAAATGCGGAGGATGTGTGCGTGGGGTATGCGTTCTGCCAGCTGCAGGAGCAGCCCTTTTCGAACAATATGGTGCCGTTCCGCTCGCTTTTCATAGACGACCTGTGCGTTGACAAAGCCGCAAGAGGAAAGCACATCGGCGAGCGCCTGTTCGAATATGTGAAACAGGAGGCGAAAAGGATGGAGTGCTACGAAGTGACGCTGAATGTGTGGGCAGGAAACACTTCCGCAGAAGGATTTTATGAGAAAATGGGAATGAAAACCAAGGAGAGAACCATGGAATATATCCTGTAAGTTTTGGCGAATGCCGGCGCTCCGTTTTGTTCTGTGCGCCGGTTTGTGCTTTCCGCCAATGGGGATGCCGTTGTGGAAAGTGCTGAAAATGATGAAAAAACTCTTGACGCAGCATGGCGAATGTGGTATGATGTTATCGGAAGGAAAGCAGCGAGATTTCTTTGGAAAATTGGAATTCGTGGAAAATTTTTTTATTTTATTGAAATGGAGGGCATTATAGATGCAAATTAGATACGTAGAAAGTGATCGAAAGTCTGTACAAGGCAAAAAAGATGAGGTCTATAGAAAATATAGTAAAGAATGGAATATCAAAGAAATGGGTGGAGGTAATGGCAACTGGTTGCTGACTAAAAAAAGCGATGTACTTGTAGATGGAAAAAGTTATCGTGATTTTGTACTTGAGCATTATGGTGAATCTAAATTGACGCAAAAACTCGTTGATAGATTTACTCAGGATGTAGAATCCGGTAAAATTTCATTATGATATATGTTTTTTAATGTAGGCTTATAGGCATAGTTCATAGTATTATAATTTCCAATTTTCTAATTTTTGTTGGTTGCTAAAACACAGCACTGCTACTTCGTTGCGTTCTTTCCACCAATTTGATATATTAAAACAAACGAAACTGGGAGGTCTGACGGACAGAACGATTCTGGGAGGTCTGACGGATGGAACAATTGACATGGGAACAGGTCTGCGCTATGCTCCCCCGGCGGAAGCGGAATGCGCAGAAGGGCAATTTCGGACGGCTGCTCTGCATCACTGGCAGCGGCAATATGCCGGGCGCCTGTGCGCTCTCCACAACGGCAGCCCTGCGCAGCGGTGCGGGACTGGTGACTGTTGCCACAGCCGCAGAGAATCCGGCACGCCTTGCATCGGCAATGCCGGAGGCGATGTGGCTCCCGATGCAGACGGACGGGGGCGGTTTTTTGCGGTGTCGGGAGAATCAGGCGAAGCTGGCACCGCATCTTGCCCGTGCCAATGCCGTGCTCCTCGGCTGCGGGCTGGGGGTAACAGAACACACCCGTGCACTGGTGGCGTGGGTGCTGGAACAGGCGGCGTGTCCGGTGGTGCTGGATGCTGATGGTCTAAACTGCCTTGGCGACTGCATAAGTATAGACAGACGAATGGGGACAGACTGGATCCTGACACCGCATCCCGGTGAGATGGCTCGTCTGACGGGGCAGAGCATCGGGCAGATTCAGGGAAACCGCACGGCATGCGCCACGCAGTTTGCCCGGAGGTATCCGTCTGTGACGCTGGTGCTGAAAGGTGCCGGAACGCTGGTGGCGCAGGGCAGCCGGCTGGCACAGAATCCCACGGGAAATCCGGGGATGAGCCGTGGCGGAAGCGGCGATGTGCTGGCTGGCATGATTGCAGCGCTGGCAGCACAGGGACTTTCGCCGTGGGAGGCAGCGTGTGCCGGGGTGTACCTTCACGGGATGGCTGGCGATGCCGCAGCGGCGCAGTTCTCCGAACAGGCAATGCTGCCGCGGGATCTGCTGGCGTGTCTGCCGGAGGTGTTCCTGCGGCTGGAGCGGTTTCGGGATCAGCACGGAACCGGCTGATAAAAACGTCCCCTTCGTATCTAGAATATGGAGGCGTTTTCTATGCAGAAGCGAAGAATTGGTGCAATGGGCGGATTCCTGCTGGTGGGAGCTGTGCTGCTCTCCGGATGCAGCAGTCCCGTGGGCGGCGAGACCGGCGCAGCGCAGAAGCTGAGCGGCAGTTTTACCACGGAGATGACCATGAACATGGAGGAGCAGACCGTTTCCGGCACGCTCTCCCGTATGGGCGACGGCATGTGGAGCGTCAGCTTTGCAGAGCCGGCAACGCTGGCTGGGGTGGTGCTGGACTTTTCCGGCGGTGAGGTGACAGCATCGTATCAGGGGCTGGCGTTTTCTGTGCCGCAGACGGCGATGCCTGCCAAGTCCATTCTGAGCAGTCTGATTCTCGTGGTGGACGATCTGGCGAAACAGGAGCACATTTCCGGCGAAAAGGACGGGGACTATGTGTCCGTGGAGGGTGAGCTGGAGGGCAGTCCCTACCTGCTGCGGCTCTCCGTCGGCGGCGAACTTGCCGGATTCGAGATGGACAATATGGACACCGTGCTGACGTTCACAGACTTTCAGGAGGGCGGTGTTCCGGTGGCAACCCCCACAGAAACGGAGTGCGTGTCGTCCTCAGAGACACTCTAACTTTTATTCCAAGCAGCAAAAAACCTGTTTCCCATTGCGGCAGTGTGCCGGAGGGAAACAGGTTTTTGAAGTTTTATGCGGAAAATATGAGGACAGTCTCTTATTGTGCAGCGGGCTGTGCCGTGATTTGCGGACGGTTGAGGATCTGCATGAACTCCTCGCCGGTGATCGTCTCGTGCTCGTAGAGGTACTTGGCGATCTCGTGCAGCTTCGGGGTGTTTGCCTGAAGCAGTGCCGTCGCACGGTTGTACTGTTCCTGAATGATCTCGGAAATCTTCTGGTCGATGCGGGTCTGGGTTTCCATGGAGCAGCTCAGGCTGGCATCGCCGCCCAAATACTGATTCTGGGTTGCCTCCATGGTCACCATGCCGAACTCATCGCACATTCCGAAGCGGCTGACCATGGCGTGTGCCAGTTTCGTCGCCTGTTCGATGTCGTTGGATGCGCCGGTGGTGATCTCCTTGAAGATCAGCGCCTCGGCAGCTCTGCCGCCGGTAAGGGTCGCAATCTTGTTTTCCATCTCGGTTTTGGTCATGAGGAAGTGTTCGCCCTCCTCCACCTGCATGGTGTAGCCCAATGCGCCGGAGGTGCGGGGAATGATGGTGATCTTCTGCACCGGTGCGGACTGGGTCTGGAGCGCAGCCACCAGTGCGTGTCCCACTTCGTGGTAGGAGACTGTGAGCTTTTCCTTATTGGA
>NZ_FR898066.1:0-33644 GCF_000437175.1 Ruminococcus sp. CAG:330
GGCTGCTGGAAATGCCGGAAACTTTGGATACGGCGGAGCTTTCCAAAACCGCCACGCTGTTCAACGACTTCTATCAGGCGTATGAAGTGCCCATGTTTCTGGGTGCTGTGCCGGCTGCCGGAGAATTTTATGCAGCAGACCTGCTGGGCAGTGCGCCGTTTTCCTCCCAACTGTCCGAACTGGATACGTTCTATGACGAGGTTTCCTCGCCCATTCGAAAAATCGACATCTATCAGATTCTCTCCACCGCTAAGGACGACTACATCTACCACCGCACCGATGCGCAGTGGACGGGATATGGTGCCTATTGCGTCTATCGCAGCGCCATCCGGAAGATGGGCTTTATTCCCGTCTCCTACGACCAGTACGCCGTCTCCCACGTGGGAACGTACCGGGGTAGTCTGTACCGTGCGTGCTACGACGGACGGGTCACACCGGACATCTTCGACCGGTACACGTGCAGCTCTGGCAGCAGCGTCACATCTGTGACAGCGTATGCAGCGGACGGCACGGAGGAGGAACGGCAGATGTACGATCATCCCAGCGGGGAAGACCCGTCGGCGTATGTGCTGGGGGAACCCTGTGAGAAAATTGTGGTACAGACAGACGTGGACAACCAGAGAAAACTGCTGCTGCTGGGGGATGCGGATGCGGCGTATCTGGTGCCGTTTCTCATGCAGCACTACCGTGAGATCTGTTTCCTGAACGTGGACTGTGCCTCTCACGGGGCGGAGGAGCTGGCAGACCTCTCCGGATACCACCAGATTCTGGTGCTCTGCGATGCCGATGCCTATGGGGATGCGGCATTGTGGGAGAAACTGCTGCACATTTCGTCATCTTCTGAGAAAGGAGCGCAAAATGATTGATCTTCACATTCATACCACTTGTTCGGACGGTCAGTTTACGCCGGAGGAGACCATGCGTCTGGCGGCGGAAGCTGGGGTAACCGTTGCCGCCGTCACCGATCATGACACCGTTTCGGGAATTTCCCGTGCCGGACAGACAGCACAGCAGCTGGGGATGACGTTTTTCTCCGGCATCGAGATCAGTGTACAGTATACACGGGAGCTGCATATTCTGGGATATGGCATTGATGCGGATTCTGCGGCGCTGCTGGCGTTCTGCGAGGAAAACGCCAGGAACCGGCGGGAGCGCACATCACGGATGCTGGAATTTCTGCACCGGCGTGGCGTAGTCATTTCGCTGGAGGATGTGCGGCGCTGCAATCAGGGGCGCACCAGCGGACGGCCGCACTTTGCACGGGCGCTGGTGGAACTGGGCTATGCCGGCTCCATTCAGGATGCCTTCGAAAAATATCTGGCAACGCCGGCGTTCTATGCGGAGGCAGAGCGACCGAAGCCCTCGCCGGAAAAGGGCATTGCTGTGATCCGGCAGGCGGGCGGCGTTGCAGTGCTGGCGCACCCCCACCAGCTGAAGCTGGAAGGGCCGGAGCTGGAAGCGCTTTTGCAGCAGCTGATCTCACTGGGGCTGCAGGGCATCGAGGCACACTATAGCCGCCATACGGCAGAGCAGACACGGCTCTATTTGCAGCTGGCGGAGAAATACGGGCTGCTGGTCACCAGCGGTTCGGATTTCCACGGGCCGTCGGTCAAGCCGGATATCCAGCTGGGAAGCGGTGTTGCAGGAAGCCTGTGCGTGGAGGATGGGGAGCTTCCCCGCCGTCTGGAACAGGCGATCGCAGCAAATTCGGCATTGGCATAAGAAAATGGGATTGGGCCTTATTGAGGAAAAATTGAAATGCGGAAAAAAGTACTTGCACTTTTGCTTTGTTCGATTCTCGCTGGTTCTATAGCTGTGCTCTTGTGTTCTTTTACGGGCTGTTTTTCTTATCCGCACCAAAGCTGGCTGGAAGATAGAAGCTTAGATAAAATAGCAGAGGATAGAGTTTCGGAAATTGTGACAGCATTAGAGAACGAAGACCAGGCTGCGATCAGGTCTATGTTTTCGAAGCAGGCATTGAATGAAGCGGGGGAATTGGATGAGGCGATTTTATCTGCGATTGAATATTATACAGGGAATTTTGTATCATCCGATGGAACAATTGCAACCGATGAAAGTCAGAACGGAAAAAGGAAAACGTTTCAAATTCGGGCAGATTATACGATATTGACGGATTTAGAAACTTATAACTTATTTTTTATTGAAAAATATGATTCAGAAGATGCGCAGGAAAATGGTTTATATTTGATTTGGATATCTAAAGATTCTGAAAAAGACAAGTATGAAGCAGATTATGGCGCAGGTATTCATTTTCCCTCATAAATCAATCGTGATAAGATTCCTGCGCAAAGTGTGGCGGTGCAGAATACGCAATCCGGGATACGGTCGAGAGTCCTCACAATCTGAGACGTTCAGTACATATTCTCATCATGTGCAGGTGCGGTTTTTGCGAGCAGAATTTTGCCCCAATCAGGCGAAAGTTTGCAGGCACGCTTGCGTCTGGCGAGAATTTTTATGGAATTCTGCCGAAAAGGCGTGCATTTCATGTTTACGGGAATCCGCTCTATTGACTTTTCTGTGATTTCGTATTATAATGGACAAAGATTTTGACGAACGGAGGCAGGTCTATGAAACAGAAAAAAAGCGGTGCAGCGATGGGTGCACTTCTCATGGGGCTGCTTCTCTGCACGGCTGGCTGTGCAACGGAAACCAGCGCATCTGTGACAGAGACAGAGGAGCAGTCTTCGATGGAGCTTCCGCCGCTTGTGACCACCGCACTGGCGGAGGAAACAGATGTTTCCGCCACGGAAACCCAGCTCTCTACGGAAATCAAACAGGTTCCCCTGTTCTCCGGCGAGATCTCGGACTGGGAACTGCCGGCGGAACTGGGAACGCTGCAATCTATCCGGTTTTCTGACGGCAAGCTCTATCTGCTGGGTGTGCAGCAGCAGGAGAGCGGACAGGGGAGCGGCGTGCTGTTCTGTACACCTGCACAGGCAGAACCGGAGTTTCAGATGCTGTATCCGGATGCAGATCCTGCCGGTTTCAGCGGCTTGACGGACTTCGATGTGCTGTCGGACGGCACGGTCTGCGGACTGATCTGCCAGAATGCCACGGAGATTCCCTACGAGGACTCGGACTTTGATCCGGACACGTTCGACTGGGAGACCTATTATGAGAATTACGCCACCCAGTACCATCTGGTGTGGTACGATGCAGCAGGAACGGTCATTCGGAAAATGGGGCTTTCCACGCTGCTGCACCTGGATCAGGAATCCAAGCAGACCATGGTGTTCACCAGCGTGCGGTGCGATGCTGCCGATCACATCTATCTGACGGCGACCATCGATGAACAGGAGTATCTCATGGCGCTGGATTCTCAGGGGAATCTCTGTCCGGTGCAGGGCTATTCCACGGATATGCTGGAGGTCGCATCTGCCTTTCAGTGGGTGCGCAGCAGTACCGGCGGAATGCTTCTGCTGGAGCAGGATGCCAACGGCAGCAGCGCCCTTTCCCATATCGTCGTGACTGACGGCGCACTGTGGAAAACACAGGTGACGCTGGCGGATGCCTGCGGCGGGGACAGTCTGCTGGGAGAGTCCGACTGTGCGGAATTCTGGTACGGTGTCGCCGGTGCAGGGGGATTGTACGGTGTCGCATCGCAGCAGTCTCAGGCGGAGCTGCTGTACACGTGGGGTGATCTCTCCATGAAACGGGAGGAGCTGGAGCACATGCTGCTGCTGCCGGATCAATGCGCTGTGGCAGCTGTCTACACCACTCGTGGGGACTTGGCGCTGGAACTGATCTCGCCAAAGGCGGAGGAGCCCGGCGAAGCGGAGAGCACCGCAACCGAGGAAACCGTGCCGGATACGGCAACGCCGGTGCAGACTTTGCAGTAAAAAAATAGTTTTGCAATGGTTTCTTTGTCAGATTGACTTGTAATTTCAGGGAAAAAAGAGTATACTGGAAGAGATAGGGATGGCTACGCTGTCCGGATGCCCAAAGATAAGGAGGAAGTATTAGAATATGAATATGGAATTTATTCGAAAACTGCCCGTTCCAAAGGAACTGAAAGCGCAGTTCCAGCTGCCGGAAAAGCTGGTCGCTGTAAAGGCTGCCAGAGACGCAGAAATTCAGAAGGTGTTCACCGGCGAATCCAGCAAGAAACTGCTCATCATCGGTCCGTGCTCCGCAGACCGTGAGGATGCTGTTCTGGACTATACCTCTCGTCTGGCGAAGGTGCAGGAAAAGGTGGCAGATAAGCTGATTCTCATTCCCCGTATCTACACCAACAAGCCCCGCACCACGGGTGAGGGCTATAAGGGTATGGTACACCAGCCGGATCCGGAAAAGAAAGAGGATATGCTGCAGGGTTTGATCGCCATTCGTGAGCTGCACACACGTGCCATTGAACAGACCGGTCTGACCTGTGCCGATGAGATGCTCTATCCGGAGAACCACCGCTATCTGTCGGATCTGCTGTCCTATGTGGCAGTGGGCGCACGCTCTGTGGAAAACCAGCAGCACCGTCTGACCGCCAGCGGTCTGGATATTCCGGTGGGCATGAAGAATCCCACTGGCGGCGACCTCTCGGTAATGATGAATTCCATGGTCGCAGCACAGGCTTCTCACATGTTCCTGTATCGCGGCTGGGAAGTAAAGACCAAGGGCAATCCGCTGGCACACGCCATTCTCCGTGGTGCAGTTGACCCGCTGGGACGCACCCTGCCCAACTACCACTATGAGGATCTGATGACACTGTGCGAGCTGTATGCGAAGAAGTCCCTCCAGAATCCGGCAGTGATCGTGGATTCCAACCACTCCAACTCCGGCAAGAAGTATCTGGAACAGGTTCGTATCTGCAACGAAGTGCTCCACAGCTGCCGCCACAGCGCAGACATCAACCGTTTGGTGAAGGGATTTATGGTAGAGAGCTACATTGAGGACGGCTCCCAGAAGATCGGCGAAGGCGTTTACGGTAAGTCTATTACAGATCCGTGCCTCGGCTGGGAAAAATCGGAGCGCCTGATCTACGAGATTGCAGATCAGCTTTAAGAGCTCGTGTTCATAGGCGTCTATCCACGTCTTTTCGGCAAATTTTGTTGCATACTGCGTTAAAAATTCTTGCCATACGAAAGTATGCCTGCAAATTTTTGCCTTGTCTGCAAAAAAATTTGCTCGAAAATCCGCATATATTTCCTATGAATACAAGCTCTGAAATTCGACACATTTCAAAATGGTTTCTCCTCCAGACAGCAGGAAAGAACCGTACACGATTAGAAAAGATATTTGTTTCTTTCTGTGAGAACAACTTCTCAGGCAAAGTGCCGGAGATCGAAGCAAGTGACAAGACAGAACAGGTTTTGAGATGACGAAAGGAGCAGGATACCATGGCATCCATGAGTCAGCTGACAATGGCAATGATTACCCTGTACAGCGGAGATCCCAAGCGGATTCAGCATTTTATGAAGGTGTACGCCTTTGCCAAAATGATTGCAGAAGAGGAACAGATCGGTACAAAGCAGCGGGAAGTGATCGAGGCGGCAGCACTGGTACATGATATCGGAATTCATGCTGCGGAAAAGAAATACCGTTCTGCTGCCGGAGAATATCAGGAACAGGAGGGTCCGCCCATTGCCCGTGCCATGCTGATGGCGCTGGAATTCTCGCCGGCGCTGACCAATCGTGTGTGCGAACTGGTCGCCCACCATCACAGCTATCAGAACATTGACGCTGTTGATTTGCAGATTCTGGTGGAGGCGGATTTTCTGGTGAATGCCTATGAGGAAGGGCTGCCCAAGCGGAATATCAAAAAATTTCGGGACAAGATTTTCCGGACAGAAACGGGAATCCACTATTTGAATGAACTGTTCGCACTGGATTGAGTGCAAACTAATTATGATAAGACTAACGCCTTGCAGCATTATTTGTTGCAAGGCGTTTCGTTTTGTTGGAGTTCGAGAAGTGTTTCTGCACGCTCTGAAAGGCGAATTTGATTTTCAGGTGTGAGTGCTCGCAAAATGTGAATGATTTTTTCTTCTTCTGCGGAAAGATTTGATTCCGATGGGATTTCCGATCCGAGAAGATAATCCACGCTTACATGGCATACAGATGCGACATCTTTCAAATAATTAATCGGCGCTTTGACTTCGCCACGTTCATAACGACTGATTTCCTGCTGTGAAATTCCGATTTGTTCGGAAAGCTCTTTTTGAGAACATGTTGCTTTTCGAGCAGATACCAGATTGGGGTATAGCCATAGGTGATTTTGCACAAATTCAACTTCTTTCTTTGGGGACTCTTTACAAATTCTAGTTTACACCAAAATTGACGTATTGACAAACATCATAAACTGTGTTAAACTTAGTATATAAACAACATATATGATGTATATCAGAGGGCGGAAAGGATGATTTTACAATGTGGAATTTGATACTTTTTATCGGAAATATTAAGATGACAATTGTCATGTTTTCTCCAGTGACGCTATTGATTGTGGCAGCAGTGTTTCTTTCTCTTCGAACGAATCGTCAGTTGGCTGGATACAACAGTTTTGGTGTGCGTGAATCCGATAAATTTGATCAGAAATACAATGAGGTAAAACAAATGGCACTGATTTGCAGCGTGGTGTATCCTGTAGCAATGCTTATTTTTTGGCTCATTTGGACGATGATTCTGTGGGAGTCGGTAAAAAGCACAAATGCAGAAGAGTTTGAAACGTTCATGGATATTCAGGATTTTGGAAGGACAATGGACAACTTTCTTACCGGCGGGGAAAACGAAAGTGAATTTATAACAGAGGGGCAGATTACCGGAGTGCTGGGACTGGTTTCCTGCGGAATTGGATTTGTCTGGGGACTGTTATGCTCTTTGGTTATGCTGGTCTTGCCCATTATGTTTTATCCCATCAAATTGGCACGGAGAAATGAAAAGAAACATACAGCGGTAATCGTTGTTTTTTGTGTGATTATATATCTATTGCTTTTAGTGCTTGGCGTTGCCGTTCTGGTAACATTGGTAGATGTTCCGCTCTCTGAGCCACAGGGAAAAAATGCAATTTTGATAGAAACTGGAAGCCTGTTTGTTTTGGCAATTGCATGGGGAATCAATTTATTATGTGCAAAAAATAATGCGTAAAAAAGGAATCCAGTAATATTTTATTTGACAGCTTCTCATATCATAACAAAACCGGACGTACTGCGAAAAAGCGTGCGTCCGGTTTTGTGTTTGCTGCAATTTAAAGGATAAAGCAGATGAGCCCGCTGCATCCCTCGTTGATGATGCGCTGAAGGGTTTCCTGAAGCTTCAGGCGTGCATCCATGGGCATCTTGGAGAGCTTGTTGTGCAGTCCCTCGCCCACCAGTTCGTGAAGGGACTTGCCAAAGATGTTGGAGGACCAGATCTTGGCGGGGTCCTCCTCGAAACCCTCCAGCAGGTACATGACCAGCTCCTCGCTCTGGCGTTCCGTTCCCACAATGGGGCTGACCGTGGTGCGGATGTCGGCACGCATCATGTGGATGGAGGGTGCCGATGCCCGCAGGCGCACGCCGTATCGTCCGCCCTGCCTGATGATCTCCGGCTCTTCCAGCGTCATCTCCTCCTGATCCGGCATGACAATGCCATAGCCGGTCGCCTCCACCTCCCGCAGTGCCGGTTCGATCTTGGCGTATTCTTTCTGGATACGGCTCAGTTCCATCAGGATGGGCAGCAGATCGCTTTCGTTGTGGATTTCCAGTCCCGTTTCTTCGCCCAGAATCCGATAGAAGAGCGCAGCGTCCAGCGAAACGTCCACGATGACGCTGCCGGTGCCCATGTGGATTTCCCGAATGGCAGCACCGGTGATGTAGGGACAGGTGCAGATCGCCTCGGTGAAAGTGTCGGTGTCACGGATGGTGTGCACCTCGCCGGCTGCCTGCCGGATGCAGGAAAAGACGGATTCCCGCAGCCAGTGGTGCTTTTCCAGCTCTGTGATCCAGTGGGGCATGCAGATGTTGATCTCCTGAACGGGGAACACCCGAAGCAGCTCCGTGAGGATGGTGCGGATGTCGGCTTCGTCCAAATCCGGACAGCTGACGGGGATGACCGGTGCATTGTAGGTTTCCCGCAGCTGTTCCGCCAGCGCCTGCGATTCCTTGCTGTGTGGATGCAGACAGTTCAGCAGGACGGCAAAGGGCTTTCCCAGCTCCTGCAGCTCCTCGATGACCCGCTGTTCACACTCGGCGTACTCGGCACGTGGCAGATCGGTGATGCTGCCGTCGGTGGTGACCACCAGTCCGATGGTGGAGTGCTCCGCAATGACCTTTCGTGTGCCCACCTCTGCCGCCATGTTGAAGGGGACTTCCTCGTCAAACCACGGGGTGTGTACCATGCGGGGCTGGTCGTTTTCGATGTATCCCAGTGCGCTGGGGATGATGTATCCCACGCAGTCGATCATGCGCAGACGCAGACGGGCAGCCTCGCCCAGCGTCAGCTCCACGGCTTCCTCCGGAATGAACTTCGGCTCGGTTGTCATAATAGTGCGTCCGCCGGCAGACTGGGGAAGTTCATCCACTGCCCGTTCCCGTCTGGCTTCGCTGGGAATGTTGGGGATGACCAGCTGCTCCATAAAGCGTTTGATAAACGTGGATTTTCCGGAACGTACCGGCCCCACGACTCCGATGTAGATGTCGCCGTTGGTGCGCTGGGCGATGTCAGCGTAAATTTCACTAGCCATGCACTTGTGCCTCCATTTTGATTTGGTTGTATTAGGGCTTGTTTGAAAAATCCGTACATTTGTCAAAACGCCCATAAATCACTGTCTGTGTCGTCGAAAATCCTTGTCAGGCGACAGCCTGCCTGCGGATTCTCTCCTAACATACAGTAATTTCTGTGCATTTTTCCAAACATCGCTATTTTTCAAACAACCCCTAGTGAACAATGGGAATGAAGAGCATTCCGGCGTTGGCAAGCTGCTCCTCGGCAAGCTCGTTTTCCTCCATGATGGCGTCTACGCTGGTGTGGCAGCGCTTGGCGATGTCCCAGACGTCCTCGTGTTCCACGCCGTAGTAGAGCTTCAGCGCATAGTCGCCGTCCCGCACCAGCTTGTTCTCTCCGTCCACTTCCAGATCGGATAGGCAGACGTGGCGGGCAGAAGGGCAGAGCGCCCCGTGCAGCAGCAGATTCGCCTGCACCGAGATGGTGCCGTCCGATGCCAGATGATAGGTGCAGTCTGCCGGCTCTACCTGTGCACGCAGAACAGCGTCTGCCACGGAGGTGCCGGGATCGGCATATGCCTCAAACGCCTCTTCTTTCTCCAGCAGAACCGGCATTCCCTCTGCGTCCGCTGCCAAGAGGCTACAGCAGAGCATGCCGCTGACACGAATGCGGTTGGTGTCGGAGAGCAGCTGCATGTTGATGTTGCGCACCTGACACTGGAGGTCGTAGATGCATTCCGGAATGCGGTCGCCGGGGCGAATGACGGCACTGCATGCCATGGAACTGTGCACCCGCTCCGGTGCCATGTCGATCTGCACGGAAACCGGTGTCTGCTGGCAAGGGAAGCAGGTGGAGAACGCATCGGTGACCAGCTGAACCGATGCCGTCTGAATGGCGGTGCAGCAGAGCCGCAGTTCGATCTCGCATTGCAGCACCTCGGCGGAAGGCTTGAGGTCGCAGCGGATGACCTGCGCTTCGGCGCTGCTACGGTAACTCTCATCGATCTGTTCCATGTCCACGATCTGGCTGTAGGGGAGGGTGAACTGCATGGACTCCATACCGCCGGAGCCGTCGTCCTTCTGCCAGGTATAGAGCAGCTGTACCTCGGCATCGCCCTTGACGATCAGCTTTCCGGCGAGAATTGAGGTCTCCTGATGCACCAGACGCACGTTATTCCGAACAATGGAGCGGATGGGCGGTTTGGCTGCGCCAAGCTCTACCTCCTCGCTGAGGGTGATGTTCTTGACGGCGCTGCGCTTCTGGGCAGCGTACTCCACCGGAATTTTGCGCAGCTGGACGTGCATGCCGAACACATCCCGAATGACCTCCTGCCGGCGGTCGCCGGTGACTCGAATCTGTACAGAAACGGCGCCTCTCGCCTCCAGACGGCGGGGGCTGACAGCACGGCAGTTGGAATAGGTGATGCGTGGGCGAAGTGTCAGCGTGGGGTTCTCTGCGGTGCGGGGCAGCTCGGCGCTGCGGGAGAACATCATCTGCTGGGAAACGCATTGCAGCAGTGTGCTTCCGGCACCGCAGTACAAGATGCGGATATCGACCCGCAGCTCATAGGTGATGCGGTCAGATGCAGTGGTATAGCTGACGATGGTGGGGTGCATCTCACAGCCGATGATGCGGAAAATATCCGGATCATAGTCCGGCAAGACGTAGTCCAGTTCAACGCTTTGCTCCTGCACATCGTCCAGAATGGTTTCGGTGACAGGGATCATCTCCCGATTGATTTTCAATTCCATGTGGAACTCCTCCTTTTCGCCGTCCGGCGGCGTTCGTTTGCTCTATCCTATGCAGACAAGCGAGGGGTTAGACCAGCCTGCACAGAGCAAGTTGCAATTTTGCCCTGTCTATGCTATAATAAAGCAGAGAGAAAAGAAATTGGAGGTAACATCTATGGTTCTTGCCATTGATATTGGAAATACCAACGTGGTGATCGGATGCTTTCAGGAGAAGGAGATTCTGTTTGTGGAACGTGTTTCCACCAACCAGAACGCCACACCGCTGGAGCTTGCGGTCTCCATCAAAACCATTCTGGAGATCTACCGGATTCAGACGGAGGAGATCGAGGGGAGCATCATCTCCTCTGTTGTGCCGTCCATCAACAACTCCATGCGAAAGGCAATCGAGAAGATCGCAAGCTGTCCGGTGCTGGTTGTCGGTCCCGGCATTCGCACCGGACTTCAGATCGCCATTGACAATCCGGCACAGCTGGGCAGCGACCGTGTGGCAGACGCTGTGGCAGCCCTGTACGAGTACGAACCGCCCATCGTCATCATTGACATGGGCACTGCCACCACATTCTCCGTCATCGATGCCCGGCGGCGGCATATCGGCGGCGTGATTGCGCCGGGTGTGGGAATCTCTCTCAACGCCCTGACGGAAAAGACGGCGCAGCTGCCTAAGATCTCTTTTGAACCGCCGAAAAAGTGTATCGGCAGCAACACGGTCGCCTGCATGAAGAGCGGTATCCTCTATGGCGCAGCCGGCTGCATTGACGGGCTGCTGGATCGCATTACAGAAGAGCTGGGGGAAACACCGACCTACCTCGCAACAGGCGGACTGTCGGAGTCCATCATTCCCCACTGCCGGCATAAGATTCTGACTGATCCGCTGCTGCTGCTCAAGGGATTGCAACTGATCTATGAAAAGAACATGGGCAAAGAAACCGAAAAGTAAGCGGAAGAGCGGCCGCAGCCGGATTTGCGCCGGTGTGCGAAAAACGCTGGACAAATTTTCCGGCATATGGTATAATAGAGAACGGTACGGCATCGAATTTCGGTGCTGCATCCCAAAATGAATGCAGGAGGCTAATCTGATGAAATATCTGGTAGTATTGTGTGACGGTATGGCAGACTATCCAGTGGAGGAACTGGGAAACAAGACCCCGCTGGAGGCAGCGGATACCCCCAACATGGACAGACTGGCAAAGAAAGCAACCGTTGGTCTGGTTAAGACCGTGCAGGATGGCATGAAGCCGGGCAGCGATGTGGCAAACCTCTCGGTTCTGGGCTATGACCCTATGAAGTATTACACCGGCCGTTCTCCGCTGGAGGCCGGAAGCATCGGCATCGACATGAAGCCCACCGATGTTTCGCTGCGCTGCAATCTGGTGACACTGAGCGATGAGCCGAACTATGAGGATCGCACCATGGTGGACTACTGCGCCGGCGATATCTCCACCGAAGAGGCACGTATCCTGATGCAGGCAGTGGAAGAGGCACTGGGCAACGATACCTTCCGGTTCTATGCCGGTGTTGCCTATCGGCACTGCCTGATCTGGGACCACGGCACCACCGATCTGGGCGGACTCACACCGCCGCACGACATCACGGGCAGACCTATCAAGACCTATCTGCCGCTGTGCCACAGCCAGAATGCAGCACCGCTGTATGATCTGATGGTGCGTTCTTACGACGTGCTGAAAGATCATCCGGTCAATCTGGAGCGCATCCGGCAGGGCAAGCGTCCGGCAAACAGCATCTGGCTGTGGGGCGAGGGCGTTCGTGCCAACCTCGATCCGTTCTATGAGAAGTACGGTCTGCACGGCTCTATGATCTCGGCAGTTGACCTGCTCAAGGGCATCGGCAAGTTCTCCGGCATGCGTGTGGTAGAAGTCGAGGGTGCTACTGGCTACATCGACACCAACTTTGATGGAAAGGCAGCTGCGGCAATTGCCGAATTCCGGAACGGTCAGGATTTCGTCTACATCCATGTGGAAGCACCGGACGAGTGCGGACACCGTGCCGAGGTACAGAACAAGGCGAAGGCGATTTCCATCATCGACCACAAGATTCTGGGACCGGTTGTGGCAGAGCTGGAGAAGATGGGCGATTTCAAGGTTCTGGTCATGCCGGATCATGCTACACCGCTCTCCCTCAAGACTCATACCAACGACCCGATCCCGTTCCTGATCTATGACAGCCGGAATCCGAAAAACGGGCCGGATACGTTCAGCGAGGCAACGGCAAAGGCAACGGGGCTGTACGTGGACGAGGGCTTCCGCATGATGAAGGATTTCGCAGCAAAATAAGGAGGCTTTGACGGAACAAAGTGGGAAAACGTTTTTTTCAGAGTTATCGCTGGGTGCTGCTCAGCATGCTGGTCACGATTCTGGTTCTGGCAGCGGCAGCGGGCTATACCATTGGCGTTGTCAGCAAAAATCAGGCGGTCTCTCAGATCGATGTCAACATCGGTTCTGTGGAAGCCTACCTGCAAAAAAATGAGAATCAGGCATCTCAGCTGACAGAGGAGCTGAAGGAGGATTATATCTCCAAAACACGGACAACGGCGATGATCCTCTCGGAGGACGCATCGTTTCTGACGGACGACCGGACGCTGGAGGAGCTGCGTGTGACCGTCAACGCCGACCGCATCAGCGTTTCGGATGACAGAGGCAACATCACCGCAAGTACCGATCCCTCCGGCGAAGGCAGCACCGTGCGGGAGGAATTTCTCTCTCATCTCTCGGACAACGTCTATACAGATGTTTTGTTTTTGCTGGACTCGGATTCGCCGACCATTGTGGCAGCGTCCACNNGGGGCAGCGTCCACTCTCGGGGAATCCGGCGGACTGGTGCAGATCACATTTCCGGCTGCCTCGACGGTGAACATTTTGCAGGAGGCAGATCTTGCCAACACCGCTTCGGATATGCCGCTGTATGCTTCCGGAGAAACTGCCATTGTACAGGCGGATACGCTGGAGTACATCAGCTGTACCGATCCCCAGAAGATCGGACAGAAGATGGCGGAAAATCTGTTTCAGACCAGACACAAGAGCGGTACGCTGGATGTCAAAACAGACGATGGTGCTGCGGCAATGCTGCGGTATCAGACCAGCGGCGACTATGTGATCTTCGCCACAGTGCCCTATTCGGACATCTACCACATGCGAAATGTGGTGGTGGGATGGATTGCAGCCGGCGGTGTGCTGATGGCTGTGGTTTCCTGCCTGTCGCTGCGGATGCAGCTGCTGCGGGAAGAGAAAAAGGAAAAGTAAAGTAGGATTTATCCAATCCAAAAAAGCGGACGCTGGCAGTTTTCCAGTGTCCGCTTGTGTTTTTTGAGGTATAGTTTTACGCCAGATTATTCCATGACAACGGCATTTCCAAGGAGTTTGAATTCCCGGCAGCTCTTGCACAGGTCGTTGAGGAAAGCGGCGATGCTGCGATCCCGCAGGTTGCCCTTGAAGTCGATGTGGAACACAACGTCGAAGCTGCCGTCCCGAATGGGGCGGCTCTCGATTTTGGTCATGTCCAGACCGTACAGGAAGAACTTGTTCAGGATGCGGCTCAGGCTGCCCGGCTCGTTGGAGAGGGTCAGCATGACGGAGATGACGGATGCCTCCGGTGCGACCTGCATATCCTTGGTAATACAGATGAACTGGGTGAAGTTGGGAACCACGTTGGAGATGCGGGATGCCAGAATTTCCAGATGGTTGTGCTTGGCGCAGTCGGCAGAGCAGATGGCTGCGATGGTGCGGTCGCCGGACTCTGCCACCATCTGTGCCGAAACAGCGGTGTTGCTGTCCTCGTGGCGCGGCAGGTGCCGTGCGTCCAGAAAATCGCTGCACTGGGAGAGTGCCTGCGGGTGGGAGTAGACCATCCGGATATCCTCCAGCCTGGTGCCGGGGAGGGCTGCCAGACAGTGGGTGACCTCCACCTGATTCATGGCGGTGATGAAGAAGCTGTACTTGCCCATGAGGTCAACGGTCTGAGTCACTGTGCCGGAGGTGCTGTTGTAAATGGGGAGCACGCCGTATTCCAGTTCGCCGGATTCGACCGCTGCAAAGACCTGCTCGAAGGTGGGGTAGAAGGCGATGTCACGGTTGGGGAAAAAGGCACGGGCAGCAGTCTCGGAGTTGGCACCGGTGATGCCCTGACACCCGATTTTCACAGCAGTTTCCATGTGCGGGCAGGCGATCTCCGGCGCAGCCTCCGCAGCCACCAGCATTTTCTGCTGGAGCTGGGAACTGATACTCATGATGTTGGAAAACAGTGTGCGGGAGGCAGCACCCAGTCCCTCTGCGGCGTTCTTTTCCACACGATCCAAAATCAACTGTTCCCGATCGGCTTGAAATACAGGCATGTTGTGGGCTTTTTTATACTGTGCCACCTCACGGCAGAGCTGCATACGCTGTTCAAACAGCTGCTGCAGTTCCCGATCCAGCTTGTCGATTTCTACACGAATTTCATTGAGTTCCATGTTGGCGTTCCTTTCTCCTGCCTTTGTTTGTACGGCGTTTGTTCTGTCGAAGTCTGCTGCGTATCGATTCGACACGCAAACGGTTCCATTTTCATTATACACAATTTTTTTTCAAAAATCAAGATAAAAATTTGAATAGCTATTGAAAAGGAAGGGCGTTTTGTGCTATAATGAAATGTACGTGCGTTGCTGCCGGCGGATGCCTGCCGCCGCAGCCGGCGTGGAGAATCGTTGGGAGGAAGCATTTTGCGGATATTAGGAATTGACCCCGGCTATGCCATTGTGGGGTTCGGCGTGGTGTCCTACCACGGGGCGGAGTTTGTGCCGCTGGAATACGGTGCCATTACCACGGAGGCAGGAACACGGTTTGCCGCACGGCTGAATGCCATTTACGATGATCTGGATTTTTTGTGCAGCCGGTTTCGGCCGGACTGTATTGCCATAGAGCGGCTATACTTTAACTCTAACCAAAAAACTGCCATTGACGTGGCACAGGCACGTGGCGTCATTGTGCTGTGTGCGGAAAAGCATGGCATTCCCATGTTCGAATACACACCCTTGCAGGTGAAGATGGCGGTGGTGGGATACGGCAGAGCGGAAAAGCGGCAGGTCATGGATATGACTCGCCGGATCCTGCATCTGGCACAGATTCCAAAACCGGACGATGCCGCCGATGCCCTCGCCCTTGCCATCTGCCACGGCCATAGCGCTACCGGCGTGCAGGTGCAGCAGCGGGAGATCAGAACAGGAGATACCGTATGATTTATAGTGTACATGGAACACTGCTTGCCAAAGAGCTTTCTCTGGCGGTGGTGGAATGCGGCGGCGTGGGTTATGCCTGTCGCACGACCTTTACCACGCTCTCTCAGCTGGGAAACGTGGGCGAAACGGTCTTTTTATATACCGCACTCTCAGTGCGGGAGGATGCGGTGGAGCTGTTCGGCTTTGCCACAAAACAGGAGTTACAGTGCTTTCGCCTGCTGACTACTGTCTCCGGTGTCGGCCCCAAGGCGGCGCTTGCCATTCTGTCCGACCTGCCGCCGGATCGCTTCTTGCTGACGGTGGCGGCCGGGGACAGCAAACAGCTGACACGCTCCAAGGGCATCGGCGCAAAGACAGCGCAGCGCATCGTCATGGAACTGAAAGACAAGATCGCCGGTGAGTCCATCGGGCTGCTCTCCGGTGATATGGCAGCTGCGGCATCGGTGACAGCGGCTTCCGGCGGCGGAAATGCCGGCGAGGCGATCGAGGCACTGGTGACGCTGGGCTATACACAGGCGGAGGTTGCGCCCGTTGTGGCGAAGCTGGATCCGTCCCTCTCCTCTTCGGAGATGATTCGCCGGACACTTCAGGAGTTCGGCAAGAAACGCTCGTGAAAAGCGTACAGAAAGGAGCGTGAAACAGGATGATCGAAACTGGGGATATGCAATTTGAATCCCGCATGGTGACACCGAAACAGGTGGAAGAGGACAGCGAGGTGGAGGTTTCCCTGCGCCCGCAGTCCCTGCTGGAATACATCGGACAGGACAAAGTAAAGGAAAATCTGGCAGTCTATATCGAGGCTGCCAAACGGCGTGGCGACCCGCTGGATCATGTGCTGCTGTACGGCCCTCCGGGACTGGGCAAGACCACGCTTTCGGCAATCATTGCCCACGAGATGGGCGTCAATCTGCGTGTGACTACAGGCCCTGCCATTGAAAAGGCAGGCGATCTTGCGGCAATTCTCACCAATCTGCAGCCGAATGACGTGCTGTTTATCGATGAGATTCACCGTTTGAACCGGCAGGTGGAAGAGATCCTCTATCCGGCGCTGGAAGATCATGCCATTGACATTATCATGGGAAAGGGCCCCTCTGCACGTTCGCTGCGGGTGGACTTGAACCCGTTTACCCTAGTCGGAGCAACCACCAGAGCCGGGCAGCTCTCCAGCCCGCTGCGGGACCGGTTCGGCGTGATTCTGCGTCTGGAGCTGTACACCACAGAGCAGCTGACGGACATTGTGCGCCGGAGTGCCATGCTGCTGAAGATTCCGTGTTCCATTGACGGCGCCACGGAAATCGCTGGCAGAGCACGGGGAACCCCCCGTATCGCCAACCGCCTGCTGAAACGTGTGCGGGACTTTGCCGACGTCATGGGAGACGGCGAGATCACACAGGACATCGCCCATATGGCGCTGGACCGTCTGGAAATTGACGAGCTTGGTCTGGACAGCAACGACCGCCGTATGTTGGAGATGATTATTAAGGGCTACGGCGGCGGTCCTGTGGGACTGGAAACACTGGCATCGGCGCTGGGGGAGGAAACCGTAACGCTGGAAGATGTCTGCGAGCCGTACCTGATGCAGCTTGGCTTTTTGGCACGCACCCCAAGAGGACGCTGTGCCACAGCGCTGGCATATCAGCATCTGGGATACGCCATGCCCAATTCCGGCGGCGGTGTCGAAGGACAGATGACGCTCTCGGCAGACGGCGAATGAATTCATAAGAGTTTGACAGCAATTTGAAGATACATGTAGAAAGGGAATGAATGACCATGGGTAGATTATTTGGAACAGATGGTGCAAGAGGCGTTGCAATTACAGAATTGACCTGCGAGATGGCAATGCAGATCGGGCGTGCTGCGGCACTGGTGCTGACAAAGGAAACCAAGCATCGGGCAAAGATCTTCATCGGAAAGGACACCAGAATTTCCTCGGATATTCTGGAAGCCGCACTCTGCGCCGGCATTTGTTCGGTTGGTGCGGAGGCAGTGCAGCTGGGCGTGGTTCCCACACCGGCTGTGGCATATCTGGTGCGCACCAAGGGTGCAGATGCCGGCGTGATGATCTCCGCATCCCACAACAGCGTGGAGTTCAACGGCATCAAGCTATTTGCCTCCACCGGCTATAAGCTGCCGGATGCCACCGAGGCAGAGATCGAAGCGCTGATTCTGGATCATCCGGAACAGATTCAGCTGCAGTCCGGCACGGCAGTCGGTGCAATCTCCATCTATGACAGCGCTAGAGAGGACTATATCTCCTATCTGGCATCCTGTGTGCATACGGACTGCTCCGGCATGCGTGTGGTACTGGATTGCGCAAACGGCAGCTCCTCCACAACGGCGGAGTCCCTGTTCACACGCCTTGGCGCAGAGGTGCACATGCTCAGCGCATCGCCGGACGGCACCAACATCAACAAGAACTGCGGTTCTACCCACATGGAGAACCTGATGGAATACGTCAAGACACATGACTGCGATTTGGGACTCGCTTTCGACGGCGACGCAGACCGCTGCCTGGCAGTGGACGAAAATGGCGTGCTGGTGGATGGCGACAAGATCATCGCCATCTGTGCCAAGGCACTCCAGCAGGAGGGCAAGCTGAAAAACGACACTGCTGTTGTCACTGTCATGACCAATCTGGGCTTCTTCCACTTCGCCAAGAAGCACGCCATCGATGCCAAGGCGACCAAGGTCGGCGACCGGTATGTTCTGGAAGAGATGCTGGCAGGCGGCTACAACATCGGCGGAGAGCAGAGCGGACACATCATCTTTCTGGATGAGGCAACCACCGGCGACGGCGAACTCTCCGGCATCAAGCTCATGGAGATCCTGAAAAAATCCGGCAAGGCAATGAGCGAGCTGGCAGGCGTGATGGAAACATTCCCGCAGGTGCTGTACAACGTCACCATTCCGGCAGCCAAAAAGGGACACTGGCAGGAGGACGCAGAGATCGCTGCCCTTATTGATACCTATACCAAGGAACTGGGCGACAACGGCAGAATCCTGGTGCGGGAGAGCGGAACAGAACCGCTGATCCGTGTCATGGTAGAGGGCAAGGATGCCGTGCAGATGGAGAACGCCGCACAGGCAATTACCGCACAGGTTCGGATTTTCGCCGGCGCATAATTGAGAGAAGATAGGAGAAACCCAAAATTGAGAGCAGCAAATGGTTGGAAACAATATCGGATTCTGGATACCTCAGAACAGGAAAAATTGGAGAGCTGGAACGGCGTGACGCTGGTGCGCCCTGACCCGCAGGTCATCTGGAAAACACCCCGGCGGCTTCCGGCGTGGAGAAGTGCGGACGGACATTACAGCCGTTCCTCCTCCGGCGGCGGAAGCTGGGCATTTTCCCGCAAGCTTCCGGAGTCGTGGAAGATGCAGTACGTCCCCCTCGGACTGACCTTTAAGATTCAGCCCACCGGCTTCAAGCACACCGGATTATTTCCGGAGCAGGCAGTTAACTGGGAGTGGATGGCAGAGCGCATTCGCAATGCCGGAAGACCTGTCTCGGTGCTGAACCTGTTCGCCTATACCGGCGGTGCGACCCTTGCCTGTGCCGCTGCCGGCGCATCGGTGTGTCATGTGGATGCCTCCAAGGGCATGGTGCAGTGGGCACGGGAAAACGCAGCCCTCTCCGGCCTGACAGAAAAACCCATCCGCTGGATCGTGGACGACTGCGAAAAATTCGTGGCACGGGAGATTCGGCGTGGCAGAAAATACGATGCCGTCATTATGGATCCGCCCAGCTACGGCAGAGGACCGGGCGGCGAGGTCTGGAAGCTGGAGGAGAATATCTACGATCTGGTGGAGCTGTGTTCCGGCGTATTGTCGGATGACCCGCTGTTCTTTTTGCTGAACAGCTACACCACCGGACTTTCTCCGGCAGTCATGGGCTATTTGCTGGGCAGTGTGCTCAAGCCGAAGTTCGGCGGCGGTGTGACCGCAGACGAGATCGGACTTCCGGTGGAACAGAGCGGCATGGTGCTGCCCTGCGGCTCGACTGCCATCTGGGAGAGCGGAAAATAAGAGCGGCACCGCACAAAACCTGTGCGGAATCGCCAAAATTCGGAAAGCGAGGCGGATGCATGGAAGTACGCATTGCGGCAGAGCACCTGTCGTTTCACTATACCGATGAGGAGAACAAGGCGGCTTCTCCGGAGATTCTGAAAGATCTCTCTCTGACGCTGGAGCCGGGGACATTTGCTGCCGTGCTGGGACACAACGGCTGCGGCAAGTCCACGCTGGCGAAGCACATGAACGGAATCCTGTTGCCTACAGGCGGAAAAATGTGGGTCGCCGGCATGGATACTGCCGACGAAACCAAGCTCTATGAGATACGGCAGCGTGTGGGCATGGTCTTTCAGAATCCGGATAACCAGATCGTCGCCACTATTGTGGAAGAGGATGCGGCGTTCGGACCGGAGAATCTGGGGCTTCCGCCGGAGGAGATCCGCCGGCGTGTGGACGATGCCCTGAAGGCGGTGGGCATGTATGACTACCGCATGCATGCGCCGAGCCAGCTCTCCGGCGGACAGAAGCAGCGTGTCGCCATCGCCGGCATCATTGCCATGCGGCCGTCCTGTATCGTGCTGGATGAGCCGACCGCCATGCTGGATCCCAAGGGCAGGCGGGAGGTCATGAAGACCATCCGCCTGCTGAACCGCAATTATGGCATTACCATTGTTCTGATTACGCACTATATGGAAGAGGCGGCGCAGGCAGATCGGGTGATCGTCATGGACGAGGGAAACATCCTGCTGGATGATACGCCGGAAGAGGTGTTCTCCCACGTGGAGCAGATGAAGCAGATCGGGCTGGATGTGCCGCAGGTGACAGAACTGGTCTATGAACTGCGGCAGGCGGGGATTCCGCTGGATTCGCATATTATCACAGAGGACGCCTGCGTGCAGGCGCTGCTGGAACAGCTGGGAAGTTGAGGTGAGCATTTGGCAACACTACAGACAAAGGGGCTGACCTACTGCTACAGTGCGGGAACGCCGTTTGAAAAAGTCGCCGTTGACCATGTGGATCTGGAGATTCCGTCCGGTGCATTTGTGGGACTCATCGGGCACACCGGCTCCGGAAAGTCCACGCTGATCCAGCATCTGAACGGACTGCTCCGCCCCACGGAGGGAACGGTTCTGCTGGACGGCGAGGACATCTGGGCGGACAAGAAAAAAATACGGCAGGTACGCTTTCGGGTGGGACTGGTGTTCCAGTATCCGGAGTACCAGATCTTCGAGGAGACCGTCGCCAGGGACATCGCTTTCGGCCCACGGAACATGGGACTTCCGGAGGAAGAGGTACAGGCACGGGTGCGGGAGGCGGCGATCATCACCGGACTGACGCCGGCAATACTGGAGCAGTCGCCGTTTCTCCTGTCCGGCGGACAGAAGCGCCGGGTGGCAATTGCCGGCATTATGGCGATGCGGCCGGAGATTCTGATTCTGGACGAGCCGGCTGCCGGACTGGACGCGGGGGCGGGAGGAAATTCTGCGGGAGATCGCAGAGTACCGCCGGCAGACGGGTGCCACCATTGTGCTGGTTTCCCACAGCATGGAGGACGTGGCGCAGTATGCGGAATCCATTCTGGTGATGAACGCCGGAAAAATATTCTGCTATGATACCGTTTCCAACGTCTTTCGCCGGTCGCAGGAATTACAGGCCATCGGGCTGTCTGTGCCGCAGATCACACGGGTCTGCACGGCACTGCGGGCGCACGGCGTTCCGCTGTCGGAGGACATCTACACCGTAGAAGAGGCAAAGCGGCAGCTTCTGGCGCTGCTTCGGAAAAAGGAGGCGCAGGAAACATGCTGAGGGACATTACCATCGGGCAGTATTTTCCCGGAAACAGCGTGGTGCACCGCATGGATCCACGCTTCAAGATCGTGATGACGCTGCTGTTTATTGTGATGCTGTTTTTGGGGGAGCATCTCTATTCGCTGGGATATGGGCTGGTGTACTGCCTGATCGCCCTGCTGCTCTCCCGTATTCCGGTGAAAATGATCTGGAAGAGCGTCCGTCCGCTGCTGCCCATTCTGCTGATTACCGCAGCGCTGGACATGTTCTTTCTGGACGATGGAACCGTATACTTTCACTGGCACTTTCTCAAGATCACCTCGGACGGTGTGAACACGGCGGTGCTCATGGTGGTGCGGATCATCGTGCTGCTGGTCGGCTCATCGCTGCTGACCTATACCACCTCGCCCATCGCCCTGACCGACGCCATTGAGCGGCTGCTGGCACCGCTGAAACGGCTGCATGTGCCGGTGCATGCTTTCGCCATGATGATGACCATCGCCCTGCGTTTTATCCCCACGCTGCTGGAGGAAACCGACCGCATTATGACGGCGCAGAAAGCACGGGGCGCAAGCTTCAGCGAGGGGTCGATGTTACAGCGTGCCAAGGCACTGGTGCCGATTTTTGTGCCGCTGTTTGTGTCCTCGTTCCGGCGGGCGGAGGAACTTGCCACCGCCATGGAGTGCCGCTGCTATCGTGGCGACGAGGGACGCACCAAAATGCGGCAGCTGCACGCCGCCGGCAGAGATTATGCGGCGATGACCGTGACGCTGGTTTTTCTGGCGGCTGCCGTTGCAACGAAAATCATCTGGTAAGGAGTGTATCGTAAAGCTATGACACAAATTCAATCTGCCGCATCGGAGAAACCGGACAAGCAGAGCAGGACGAAATTCTATCTGATTCTTTCTTTCCTGATTCCCATGGTACTCATGGGAATCGGGTTTCTTCTGCAAAAGGTGCACCCTTTCGGCGACCGTCAGATTCTGGTGGTGGACTGCTGGCATCAGTACTATCCGTTTTTCCAGCAGCTTCACGAGAAGCTGCGCCACGGCGGTTCGCTGCTGTTTACGTGGGACTCCGGTCTGGGGAGTAACTTCCTGCCCATCCTGTCCTACTATGCGGCGAGTCCGCTGAATCTGCTGGCAGCGCTGGTGCCGGACTCCCTGCTGCGGGAAGCATTTACGGTGAACCTTTTGCTGAAGATCGGCTGTGCCGGCGGATTCTTTGCCCTGTTTCTAAAGGGCACATTCCGCCGCAATGACTTCTCCCTCTGCATCTTCTCAGTGATGTACGCCCTGTGCAGCTATCTGCTTGGCTACTACTGGAACGTCATCTGGGTGGATACGGTGGCACTTCTGCCGTTGGTGGTACTGGGAATGGTGCAGCTGGTGCGGGACGGCAAATACCGGCTCTATGTCATTGCGCTGGGGCTGTCCCTGTTCACGAATTTCTACATCGGCATGTTCACCTGCATCTTCGCTGTGCTGGCGTATCCGTGCCTGTGTGTGTTCTATCTCAAACCACGGCATCTGGCTGGTAGAACGCTGATGATGCTTGTGGCGTCGCTGCTGGGCGGCGGACTGGCGGCAGTGCTGCTGATCCCCACCTATCTGGCATTGCAGCTGACCCACAGTGTGGATAATGTTTTTCCCACGGGCTGGGAGTTCTACGAGAACTGGCGGAATCTCTTCGCCAACCTCATCAGCTATCACGAGCCGACCAGCAAGGACGGCCTGCCCAATCTGGCGTGCGGTATGCTGCCGCTGGTGCTGATCGGGCCATTCCTGCGTGCCCGAAAGATTCGGATTCGGGAAAAGGTGGCCGCGGTGCTGGTGCTGGCATTTTTGCTGGTGAGCTGCAATGTCAACATTCTGAACTATCTCTGGCACGGCATGCATTTCCCGAACATGCTGCCGTTCCGGTTCTCATTCCTGTTCTCCTTTGTGCTGCTGACGCTGGCGTACCGGGCGTTCCAGCTGCTCTTGGAGGAGCGATTCCGCATCTGGGATATTGCGGCAATGCTGGTTCTGGCGGCAGCTGTTTTCCTGTGCTCCTATTCCGTACAGGAAAACCATGCGGTTTACTGGTCCTTCGCCACGGCAGTGCTGTATGTGCTGATCGCACTGCTCTATTTCCGGAAGATCTTCACTCCACGGCTGATGTATGCGGCGCTGTCGGTGGTGCTGGCATTTGAGATGTTCCAGAACGTGAAGTTGGGGACGGAGACCGTTTCCACCTCGGACTATCCCTCTTACCCGTCCTCGCAGCAGTACGTGGAATTTCTGGAACAGAAAATCGACGAGCAGACAGGGGACTCCTTTGCACGGACGGAGATGTCCAATTGGTTCACACTGAACGATCCGGCGCTGTACAACTACCACGGATTATCCCAGTTTTCCTCTACCGCCAACGAATCCGTTACCAGCTTTCTGCATGCGCTGGGACTGCCGGCATCGGAGGCCGGCAACCGCTACTATTACGCCGGCGGTTCGCCCATTACCAACTGGTTTACGGGGATCCAGTATCTGATCTGCCGCACCGGCTCGCTGCTGGACACGGCACACTGGCAGATGCTCGCCATGGAGGGCACTTCCACTGCCTACCAGAATAGCTATGGCTTGCCGGTGGGCTTCGTGGCGGAGCGCTCGCTGGCGGACTATGAGGGAAATCCCAACGGAAATCCCTTCGAAAACCAGAACGAACTGTTCCGGTTTGCCACAGGCATTCAGGAACCGCTGTTCACGCCGGTGGATGTGCGTGACGTGGGACACGAGGGCGTGGAGGTCACACGGGGCGGCTATGGCATCTATACCTATCAGGTGGACGCTGCTGCGGAGTCCCGCATTCTGCGCTATAACTATCAGACGCAGACTGAGGCAAACCTCTACGGCTACCTCTCCACCAGCAATACCGCCAGCGTGACCGTTTATAAGGACGACAACTATCAGGGCAGCTATTCCCTCTCCAGACAGCCCTACATCTTCCCCATGGGCACCTATCAGGGCAACGAAACCGCTTCGCTCTCCGCAACGCTGAATGAGGAGGCGAGCGCTGGCGGTGTGACGGTCTATGTCTACCAGCTGAACGAGGCACTTTTGGAAAAGGCGTACCAGATGCTGTCCGCCGGCGGTGTCAACGTGACGGAGTACTCCGACACCAAGCTTTGCGGCACGGTGAACGCTCAGAAAGACGGGCTGTGCTACTTCTCCATTCCGGACGATTCCGGCTGGAGTGTGCAGATGGACGGGGAGACCGTTTCCAGTGTCAAAGTGGGTGGTGCAATGCTCGCCGTTCCGGTGACTGCCGGAACGCACACCATCCGGCTGACCTATTGTCCGCCGGGATTTCCGGCAGGCGCTGCCATCTCTGCGGGCAGTATTGCGGTGCTGATCCTGCTGTATGTGTGGGAGCGCAAACGGAAAAAGCCCCTGCTTCAGCCGGTTCCGGCACAGGTTGTTTCGGCACAGGCAGAAACGCAGGAGGAGCCGGAAGTGCAACTGGAACAGGAACATGTGCCGGCGGAAGAGGCACAGATTTCAGAGAAACCGGAGGAAGAAGAAACGTGAGAAATTTGAAGGTCATGATGGCGTTTCGTGGGACAAACTACCACGGATTTCAGCGCCAGCCCAATGCACTGACGGTGCAGGAGGTGGTGGAGGGGGCACTTTCCAAGCTGCTGAACGAACCGGTGACGATCTACGGATGCTCCCGCACGGACACTGGCGTTCACGCACAGCAGTTCTGCTTCTCCATGCAGACGGAAAAGCCCCTGCCGCCCCGTAATTTCATTCGCGGGGCATGCGGCTATCTGCCGGAGGATATCTCCATCCTGTCGGTGGAGGATGCGCCGCCGGAGTTCCACGCACGGTATAGCTGCCGTGCCAAACAGTACATGTACCGCATTCACAACAGCGAGAGCAAGAATCCGTTTACCACAGATCTGGAGCTGCACTACCGCCGGCCGCTGGACATCCGGCTGATGCGGGAGGCTGCCTCCCATTTTGTGGGCACTCACGACTTCGCAAGCTTTTGTACAAATCTGACAGAAAAGCAGACCACCGTCCGCACAATCTATGACATCACTGTAGAAAAGCAGGGGGACACGGTGATTTTGCTTGTCAAAGGAAATGGATTTCTGTATAATATGGTTAGGATTTTGGTGGGGACACTGCTGGGGGTCAATGAGGGCAGATATGCAGTCTCGGAGCTGGACGAGATTCTGGCATCCCGTGACCGGCTTCGTGCCGGCATGACGGCACAGCCCCATGGACTGTCACTGTACCGTGTGTTCTATGATTGACGCACAGACGAAAGGAGAACACAAAAAGCATGTCATATGATTCGGATGATGTCATCGAAAAACGGAGAAAACGGCACCGGATGCGGACGCTCCGGAATTTTGCCATATTTTTATTGATCGCCGTATTCTGCGGTTATCTCTATGTCCAGCGGGACATGTGGGTGCCAAAGCTGGAGGGAATCGGAAGCCGGTATCAGTCCGTGACACAGAATGACGGGACGCTGGCGGAGGGAAACTTTCCGCTGACCATCTCCGGCAATGCCGGCTATCAGGCGGAGCTTGTGGACGACACGCTGTTCCTGCTGCATGATGCCTATCTGGATCTGTATTCCATGCACGGTGATTCCAGAGACAGCAGACAGCATGCCTATCAGGATGCCGGCATGGCGTCCTCGAAAAAGTATGCGGTGATCTTTGAGCGTGGCGGAACGTCTTTCCGCCTGGACACCAAGAACAAAAACATCTATACCAAGACGGCAGAGGCGGACATTATTTTCGGAACGGTCAGCAGCAACGGCAGCGTGGCACTGGTCACGGAGTCCGACGCCTACACCTGTTCCATCGCCGTCTACGACAACACAGGCAAGCGGATCTACCAGCGGGACTGTGTGGAATATGTCACAGACATTGTCTTTCGCAACGACAATGCCGGCTGCTGCTTCACCTCGGTGACGGCGGAGAACGGCGTGCTGCAAACCACAGTGACCAGCATCCAGTTCAACAAGAAAGAGGCACAGTGGAGCTCGCTTCCGCTGGAAACGCTGGAGGTCAAGATGGGTTATAATACTGCCGGCGACACCTTATGCGTCATCGGCGATACCGCCTGCGCATACTATAGCAGCACCGGCGAACTGCTCAGTTCCTACACCTATTCCGGCGAACTGGTGGACTACGGTCTGGAGGACGGCAGCGCTGCCCTTATCGTGGAGGATAACGAGAAGCGCCAGACCAATTTGGTTCTGATGTACCGCTCGGCGGAGAGTCCAAAGGCAGTTGCCATTGACGATTCAGCGGAGTGCGTGCGTGTGTCCGGCGGAGATGCTGTCGTCATGTATTCCGGCGATATTATCTCGTACGACTTTGACGGAAATGCGCTGGCAACGGTTTCGCTGGGGGACTCCTACACCTCCTTCCTGAAACAGGACGGCTATGTCTTTCTGCTGGGATACCACAAGATCGACCGTGTGGACTTCAAGGAGTGAGTTTCTGTGAAAGAGTGGATGAATCAGACGTGGTGGCTCTACGATCTGACCGTAATCGCCATTGCCGTGCTCTGTATCTGGGGCGGCTGGAAGCGTGGACTGCTCCGGACGGTGGCGGGATTGCTGGGCTATGTGTCCGCCGGACTTCTGGCGGGACTGCTGGCACAGCCGGCTGCCGCCTATGTCTATGACCGGTGGGTCGAGCCTGCCTGCACGCAGGTTGTGGAACAGCAGCTCGCCAAATATCAGATGTCGGATTCCCTGCGGGGCTTGCTCTCCAATTACGGCATTCAGCTGGATACGGGACTGCTGGAACAGGTGGCGTCTGACTCGAACACCGCCGCAGATCAGCTTTACGGCACCCTCTCCAGCCAGACAGGCGTTCCGGCGGAGCTGCTGCAAAGCGGCGTACTGATAGCGGTGGAGTCGGCTGCCGCACAGATGGATGACGGCAGCGTGCCGTCGTGGCTGCCGAAGGCATTGAAGACAGACAGCAGCGATGTGACCCCCAAGGCGCAGAATCGTCTGGCGCGAATGGCAGCGGCGCTGCTGTCGGGGGACGAGGCAAAGGCAGCGGATATGCTGGTGCAGGAATATGTACAGCCGGTCACAATTCGGCTGGTTAAAATTTTCATGTTTTCTGCGCTTTTCCTCTTGATTTCTGTCGTATTACAAGGTATAATAAAAGGGATATCCTATCTGCGCCGGGTGAAAGAAATCCGCATGTCGGATCAAATCGCCGGTGCAGCATTGGGAGCGGTGCAAATGGCATTGTTTTTGGGGCTGATGGCAAAGCTGACGGGCTGGCTGGTGACAGCCGGCAACGGCACACTGCCCTTTTTCAACGGGGACGCCATTGCGCATACGATCCTCTTTCAGAGAATCTTCCGTATTTTTTGAGGATATCAGGGAGCTGCCTCTCGCCTGGCGCTTCCGGAATATAACAAGGCGAATTCGGCGCAGCTGCCGGGCTTGCTGACAGAAGAAAGGTGATAGATACAATGATGATGTGCAGTCGTTGCAAAAAGCGTCCTGCGGTGGTTTTTATTACCTCGCTGCAAGGAGCAGAAAAGAAGAACGAAGGCCTCTGTTTGGTTTGTGCAAAAGAACTGAACATTCCGCAGGTCGATGAATATATGAAACAAATGGGTATCACCGAGGAAGAGCTGGAGCAGATCTCCAACCAGATGATGGATCTGATGGATGGGGAGAACTTTGAGATGGGCGGTTCCGGTGTGCTGCCGCAGTTTTTCCAGAGCATGCAGAACATGTTCAAAAATCCGGATGCCAGCGAAGAGCCGGATGCGGCTTCGGCAGAGGTTGCAGAAGTGCCGGACGGCGAGGAACCGCCGACACCGGCTTCCACCGATGGACGCTCGGAATCTCCCCGGCGGGAACGCCGCTCCAAGCGCAAGAAGGAGCTTAAGTTCCTGGGGAACTATTGCACCAATCTGAGCCAGCGTGCCGCAGACGGGGAACTGGATGCGATCATTGGCAGAGATCGGGAGATCGAGCGGGTCATCCAGATTCTGTCACGCCGCACCAAGAACAACCCCTGCCTGATCGGTGAGCCGGGTGTCGGCAAGACCGCCATCGCAGAGGGCATTGCCCAGCACATTCAGGCCGGAGATGTTCCGGCACAGCTGAAAGACAAGAAGGTCTATCTGCTGGATCTGACCTCGCTGGTTGCCGGCACACAGTTCCGTGGTCAGTTCGAGAGCCGTGTCAAGGGACTGCTCTCCGAGGTGAAGCAGGAGGGAAACATCATCCTCTTCATTGACGAAGTGCACAATCTGGTTGGCGCAGGCAACTCGGAGGGTGCCATGAACGCTGCTAACATCCTGAAGCCCGCCCTCTCCCGCGGCGAGGTGCAGGTGATCGGTGCGACCACATTCGAGGAGTACCGCAAGTACATCGAAAAGGATTCCGCACTGGAACGCCGTTTCCAGCCGGTCACCGTCAATGAACCGAATGTGGAAGAAACCATCGAGGTGCTCAATGGCATCGCCAAGTACTACGAGGCATACCACAGAGTGCACATCTCGCCTGCAATGCTGCGCCTGTGCGCCGTTCTGGCGGAGCGGTATATTACCGACCGGTTCCTGCCGGACAAGGCCATCGACCTGCTGGACGAGGGCTGCGCATGCACCAGCCTGCGTTCGCCGGAGATCAAGGTTTACGATGAACTCTGCAAGGAAAAGGCAGCGCTGGAAGAACAGGAAAAGCAGATCGGCGATGAAACCGAAGTGGACTATGAGAAGCTGGCACAGGTCAAGGGCGAGAAGATTCGCCTGCAATCCCGTCTGGATACCGCAGAAAAGGCGCTGGAACAGGTGCAGGTGACCAGCGAAGATCTCTCCAAGGTTATCGAGCTTTGGACAGGGATTCCGGCGCACAAGATCGCAGAGACCGAGTTCACCAAGCTGGCAAATCTGGAGGATCATCTGAAAGAGAAGATCATCGGACAGGACGAGGCAGTCGATCTGCTGGCAAAGGCAATCAAGCGCACACGGGTGCAGCTCAGCCCCCGCCGCCGTCCGGCATCGTTCATTTTCGTCGGCCCGACTGGCGTGGGAAAAACCGAGCTGGTCAAGGTGCTGGCAACGGAACTGTTCGACTCCAACGAGCCGCTGATTCGTCTGGACATGACTGAATTCATGGAGAAGCACTCGGTGGCAAGACTCATCGGTTCGCCTCCGGGATATGTGGGCTACGATGAGGCAGGTCAGCTTACCGAGAAGGTGCGCCGCCGTCCGTATTCCGTCATTCTGTTCGACGAGATCGAGAAAGCTCATCCGGATGTCATGAATATTCTCATGCAGATTCTGGACGAGGGCAAGATCGATGACGCACAGGGCAGAACGGTGAACTTCGAGAACACCGTGATCTGCATGACCTCCAACGCCGGCTCTACCGATAAGAGCATTGGCGTGGGCTTCAACCGCACGGAGACGGAGATTTCCAAGGACAAGGCAATGAAAGGACTGCGGGAGTTCCTGCGTCCGGAATTCATCAGCCGTATCGACGAAGTGGTTGTCTTCCGGAACCTCACGAAGGAGAACTTCCAGAAGATCGCTGCGCTGATGCTGGACGAGATGAAGCAGCCGCTGGCGGAGAAGAACATCACGGTTCAGTACAGCGACGCTGCACTGGTTGCCATTGCGGAAGAGGCATACGGCAAGCCCTACGGTGCACGTGATATTCGCCGTGTCATTCGGCAAAAGGTGGAGGACGCTGTGGCATCCCTCATCATTGACAGTGACGGCACGCTGTCCACGATCTCCATTGGTGCAGAGAACGGAAAAATCAAGGTGACAGGGGAATAATCTGTTCCCGGACAAATAGACACGCAAAAGGGCGGGGAAGCCGAAATGCTTCTCCGCCCTTGTTGTATGCTGTGGGATTTTGTGATTGTGTTTTACTCAACGGGTAAAAGAAAAAGCGTCCGTTTTGACAAACAGACGCTTTTGGTTGGGGTGGAAGGATTTGAACCCTCGGAATGATGGAGTCAGAGTCCACTGCCTTACCGCTTGGCTACACCCCAGTATGATTTCTCGTCGAACTTCTTTCGTTCAGCGACTTATTTAGTATACCACGTTTCACAGGAAAAGTCAAGGGCATTCCCGATAATAAAAGAAAATAAAGTATACTCAGCGATTTGCTTAAAAAAGAAAGGTGCTGAAAAATAAAGATAAAAAGAAAGGAGCACTTCAAAGTGCTCCTTGTCGAAACTGGTTGGGGTGGAAGGATTTGAACCCTCGGAATGATGGAGTCAGAGTCCACTGCCTTACCGCTTGGCTACACCCCAAAATGGTACTCCGCCGAACGCTTTCGTTTGGCGACTTGTATAGTATACCACATTCCGCAGGGTTTGTCAAGAAAAAAGCGGAAAACAAGGAAAAGAAAAGTTTTCTCGTGTACTATCTGCACATTCTCCGATTTATATTTAAGATTTGCGGGTAAAAAGCCGAAATTTCCTTGGAAATCAAATGTGCATGCCGGAAATGCCCTCCCGCAGGAGCAGCATTGCGATCTCTGCCATGTGGGTCGGCGGTTCCGGACAGCCGTTTTTCAGCCACGCATTCACCAGTCCCATACATCCCGCCAGAAAATAAGAGAGAGCATATTGCAGATCTTGTTCTGGCAGCTCTCTCGGCGTAAAGGCACGGAGCGCCTGCATGCCTTTTTCGTGCATCAGCTTTTCGATGGTGCGGAGAAAGGCGATGTCCCCGTTCGGGCCCATCAGCGCTGCACAGAGTGGCGCATTTTCGGCGAGAATGGTAAAGGTGCAGTCCAGAAACTGAAAGAATTCATTCGGTCCCAGATTGGCGGAGAATTTTTCGTCCACGGCATCCGTAAACTGTTTCAGAAGCCGCTGTTCCGTCTGCTCCAGCAGGTCGTAAATGTCGGTGTAGTGCAGATAAAAGGTGGAGCGGTTGATGTCCACCAGATCTGCCAGCTCCCGCACCGTGATCTCCTTGATGCTCTTCTGCTGTAACAGCGTGGTCAGTCCGTTGAGAATCAGCGTCTCTGTTCTGCGGTAACGGCGCTCTTGCTTTTGTGTCGGTTCCATATGATTACATCCTTTCTACGATAGATAGACAGCTGTTGATTAGTCGACAAAAAAATGAAAATCAATGCTTGAAAATCTGGTCTGCTTATATTATAATAGATTCAGGATGAAAAGTCAACAGCTTTCTATTTCTGGACGAAAGTTTTCTTTTCATCACTTTAGAGGACATGGCACGGCATCGGGGGCATGTCATGGACGAGAGAAAGGGTGTAACAAACGATGCGAAAAAGCGATCCAATTCCGAAGCAGAGTTTTTTCAAACGCCACTTCACTGGTATCGCCATGACAGCGATCGTACTGATCCCGACGATCTATACGACGCTGTTTCTGGGTTCCATGTGGGACCCGTATGGAAACGTTGACCAGCTGCCGGTGGCAGTCGTCAATGAAGACCAGTCAGTCGACTATGAGGGAAAAACGCTTGCAGTCGGAGATGAACTCGTAGACAACCTGCGGGAGAACGACCAGCTGGATTTCCACTTCGTAGACAGCAGTAAGGCAGAGGCGGGACTGCAGGACGGAACGTATTACATGGTGATCACCATTCCGTCGGACTTCTCCGAGAACGCTTCCACACTGCTGGACGACAATCCAAAGAAAATGCAGCTCCAGTACACAACCAATCCGGGAACCAACTATATTGCCTCCAAGATGAGCGAGAGCGCTCTAACAAAGATTCAGAAAGAGGTTTCTGCCAGTGTGACCAAGGAGTACACCGAGACGATCTTTGATCAGCTGGGAACAGTTGGCACTGGCATGCAGGATGCCGCAGACGGCGCTTCGGATATTCAGGATGGCGTCAAGAAGCTGGCGGACGGCAACACGACCATTACGGACAATCTGAAAGTCCTGTCGGAGAGCACGCTGACATTTGTAGACGGCGCAAAGACGCTGGAAGAGGGACTTTCCACCTATACCGCAGGGGTTTCCACCGTCAATGACGGTGCCGCAACACTTTCCAACGGTATGGATCAGCTGGCAAGCGGTGCCGGAACACTGTCAGACGGCGCTTCGGCGCTGTCTGACGGAACGAGCAGTCTGGCATCGGGCGTAGGGGACTACACCAACGGCGTTGCCGCAGCTTATCAGGGTGCAGCAACCCTCTCCGGCAACAGCAGCCAGCTGGCAACCGGCGCAGCTTCCATTTCCGCCGGCGCAGCACAGCTCCAGCAGGGCAGTGCTGCAATGACCGCAGGCTTACAGACTTTGTCGGACACCTTGGACGGCAGCCTGTCTGCGGAAAAGACGGCACAGCTGCAGCAGGTGACAAACGGTCTGACACAGCTGCAAACCGGCATTCAGACGCTGAACGAGGCGCTGCAAAACACCTCCATGCCGGATACTGCCGCACTGACCAAGATGCTGACCGAGAGCCTGACAGCGATCGGCACCAGCGCACAGGATGCCGGCGCACAGCTCACAGCAATGCAGACGGCGCTGACCGCAATGACACAGACCGATGCATTCCAGTCGCTGGATCCGGCTGCACAGGCAGAACTGCTTGGCAGTTTCTCCGGCCCCATGAGCACGCTGGCAACAGACATCAGCAACATCGGCACACAGGTGACCACGCTTTCCGGCAGCCTGTCCAGCCTGGATCTGAGCAGCAGTGCTGCTGCAATGGACACCTTGAAGTCCAGCGTTAGCACCATGCAGTCCAGCGCAGACCAGCTGCTTCCGGCAGCTGGGCAGGCAGTACAGTCCCTCTCCGGCGGATTGCAGTCGGTACAGCAGGCAGTGGACGGACAGCTGCTTCCGGGCTCGCAGAGCCTGACGGCAGGCATCATCCAGCTGGCTGACGGCAGCGGTACACTGGAATCCGGTGTTTCGGCATATACCGGCGGTGTGGCAGACCTGACAAGCGGTCTGGGCACACTGGATGCCAACACCTCGGCGCTGGTCAACGGTGCAGCTTCGCTGCAAAGCGGTGCGCAGACGCTGACCGGCAGCCTGCCGACGCTGACCGATGCTGTTTCTCAGCTGCAAAGCGGTGCATCCCAGCTGTCTGACGGCACGTCGCAGCTGGTTGCCAACAACGAGACACTTTGCGACGGCGCAGCACAGCTGACAGACGGTGCGGGACAGATTCAGTCCGGCGCTTCTCAGCTGGCAGACGGTTCTGTGGAGCTGGGTGACGGTC
>NZ_FR898066.1:33687-34652 GCF_000437175.1 Ruminococcus sp. CAG:330
CTTGCAGTCGGCACTGGCAGACGGTGCCGATGAGGTCAACTCCATCAACGCCGGCGACCAGAATTTCGAGATGTTCTCCGAACCGGTCAACGCCACGGAGTCGTTTGAAACTGCTGTTTCTGCCAACGGTAACGCCATGGCAGCGTATATGATGGCAGTCGGCCTTTGGGTAGCCGGCCTTGCATTCTGTGTCATGCTTTCGCCGTATGACCAGAAGATCAAGGGCAAAAACGCCACCCGTGCCTGGGGACTCCAGCTGGGCAAGCTTTGGATCCTCGCCATCCTGCAGGCAGTTCTCATGATTTTCTGTCTGGTGGTCTTCAATGGATTCGAGCCAGACAATCTGGCAAGAACCGTTCTGATCGCATGCTTCTCTTCTGTTGCGTTCCTGACGCTGGAATATTGCGTTAACTTCTTTATGGGCATCATCGGCAGCTTCATTCTGCTGGTGTTCATGGTGTTGCAGCTGAGCGGCTGCGCCGGCACTTATCCGCTGGAGCTGTCCGATCGGTTCTATCAGATCATCAATCCGTTTATGCCGTTTACCTATACGGTACACGGCTTCCGGAGCGGCATTGCTTCCGGTCTGGACGTTACCACGGACTGCGTCGTTCTGGCAGTTATCGCTGTGGTATTCGCAGGATTGCTGCTGGTCGGCTTCCATGCTCGTTTGAAGAAGCAGGAGGAGGAAGAAGAGCCGGCGGAGACGATTGCATCTTCGAAGAAGGCAGTTCCGGCTGAGGCATAATCCGATTTTCCATTTCTACCATAAATTCCAAAAGGGCTGCGTCCACGTTGGCGCAGCCCTTTTGGGGTTGTTTGGGATTTTGACGGACACGGCACGCCGTGTCCCTACTTATGCGGTTTCTGTTGAAAACGTTCCACTGGAACGTTTTCAATATATCAGTGCTGCAAACGGCACACAGGGTGGAGCGGTCTTGTTCGCTCCGCCCTCGAAAAGCTGT
>NZ_FR898066.1:34790-35235 GCF_000437175.1 Ruminococcus sp. CAG:330
ATGTCCAACGACTCCGAATTTTTTTGTTTTGCCGCAAATCTTTTTGAGTGCTATGAACTATAGCAGTATCTTTGACAACTCATCAAAATTGACACTTGAAAATTCCGAATGTTTATGGTATAATGGAAACATGTTTAAAAAAAGAAAGGAACCGATATCCATGAGCAATAGATCTGAAAAGCCGGCAAAGAAACGAGGCGGAAGCCATGCCAAGCGGCGCAAGGTGCGCTATGACCGCATCGCTGTTGTGGTTATTCCGCTGATTCTCATCATTGTCCTGATCGTCCTGCTGTGCGTGCGTGGCTGCTCCAGGAGCAAGGACAACACGCCCAAGAACACCGCTGTTACCACGGCATCCCAGCAGAGCGGTGCAGACGAAACAACGACTACAGCGCCAGATACGGCAACAAGCACCACGTCCCTCACCACGACGACCGCCGAAAAG
>NZ_FR898066.1:35261-42246 GCF_000437175.1 Ruminococcus sp. CAG:330
CCGCCGAAAAGGCTGCCGACAGCGAAAAGGTGAAACTTTCCGCCTCCGGTGTCAAGGAGGGCAGCCTGATTCT
Organism: Ruminococcus sp. CAG:330; assembly: GCF_000437175.1. NCBI lineage: Bacteria > Bacillati > Bacillota > Clostridia > Eubacteriales > Oscillospiraceae > Ruminococcus > Ruminococcus sp. CAG:330. The sequence continues at coordinate 35,335 of NZ_FR898066.1, forward strand.
GGTCAACAGTGAGCACGCACTCCAGCTGTCTCAGGAGGAGCTGAACCTGAAAAACGTCTACGAGGCATCCCGCAGCGGTGACACTGTGACCTATCGGGTTGGCTACACCGACTTCCTCATGGATGCCGATGCGCTGGAGCATCTGGGGGAGATGATGGATGACTTCTACACCGCCACCGGCTACAGCAGTCTGGAAGTGTTCGGCGGCGACTATGCGGAGACTCAGACCGGACTCTCTTTCAATCTGAAGATCAACTTCGGGGACGGCACCTCGGACTACTACAATGCGGAGAAGTATCCGGATTACAGCTGGATCTCGGAGCATGCTGCGGAGTACGGCTTTGTGGTGCGTTATCCGGAGGACAAGGACGAGTACACCGGTCAGAGCGGACGCTCCTATGTGTTCCGCTATGTGGGCGAACCCCATGCCGCTTACATGCAGGAACACGACCTGTGTCTGGAGGAGTATCTGGACGAGGTACAGTCCCGCACGGAAAAAGATCCGCTGGAAATCACCGTGGGCGATACGGACTACAAGGTCTTTTATGTGCCGGTGGGTGGTACCAATGATGTGACGGCAACGGTCACCGGTGTGTATACCGCTTCCGGCGACAATATGGGCGGATACATCGTTGCCTGCGAATAACGTTTGGAATCCTGTCATGAAAAAACGGCACACCGGAAAACGCTCCGGTGTGCCGTTTCTGTTTGGTGTTATGGCAATACCGCACAAAGAGCGTCTGGCGACTTTGCACGCCATCTGCTTGCACATTTCCCGTCATATTTCACAAAAATGCTCGTGAATACATCAAGTATTCACTCCGCTTTTTGTTTCATCTGACGAAAAATTTGACGACGCATCTGTCGCACAATCTTTGTGCGGTATTGCCTTATGCGTTTGCAGTCGCAAGAATTCGCTCAATCTCTCCGAGTTCTGCCTCAGTCAGCGGTGTGCGGTTCACGACTTGGAGTGCGTCCTGAATCTGTGCGGGCTTGGAAGCGCCCATGATGACGCTGGTCACCGTTTCTTTCCGCAGAATCCAGCTGAGTGCCAGCTGCGCCAGACTCTGTCCACGCTTCCACGCCAGCGATTGCAGCTGCCGGAGCATTTCCAGCTTGCCGTTGAGCTGCTCCTCGCGGAGAAAACGGCCATCGGTGCGAATGCGGCTGTCCTTCGGAATGCTTCCGTGGAGATAGCGGTCAGTGAGGAGTCCCTGTGCCAGCGGGCTGTAGATGACAAGTCCCTTTTGCAGATCGCTGCAAGCGTCCAGCAAGCCGTTTTTCTCAATGGTGCGGTCGAGCATGGAGTAGCAGTTCTGGTTGATGATGAATGGGCAGCGCAGCTCCCGCAGAATTTTCGCTGCACGGCGCATGGTTTCGCCGTCGTAGTTGGACAGCCCCACGTACAGCGCCTTTCCGCTCTGCACCGCCTGCGCCAGTGCACCCATGGTTTCCTCCAGCGGTGTTTCCGGATCGGGGCGGTGGTGGTAGAAGATATCTACATAGTCTACACCCAGCCGTTTCAGGCTCTGGTCTAAGCTCGCCAGCAGATATTTCCGGCTGCCCCAGTCGCCATAAGGGCCGTCCCACATGTCAAATCCTGCCTTGGTGCTGATGATCAGCTCATCCCGATGTCCAGCGAATACGGTGCGGAGAATCTGTCCGAAGTGCCGCTCGGCAGCGCCGGCGGGCGGGCCGTAGTTGTTGGCGAGGTCAAAGTGGGTGATGCCGCCGTCGAATGCGGTGCGGCAAAGATCTTCCATGCGTTCCATGGTGTTGGAGTCGCCGAAGTTGTGCCACAGCCCCAGAGAGATGAGCGGAAGTTTTAGCCCGCTCCGTCCGCAGCGGCGGTATTCCATGTTTTCATAGCGTGTTTCCTGCATCTCGTTTCCCTGCCTTTCTGTAAAAGCCTGTTCAGTATCTTTCAATCAAAAGGACTCCGCCAGTTTTGACAGAGTCCTCCGGAACATTTTCTTTCGGCATTCCGCCTATCCAAGTTTTGGTAAATGTACAACCCTTATCAAGCTCAGCCGTGCACTGTCTCTTGGAACATCACACGCATCATCACTTTACAGACTGCTACGACGATGAAGTTTACGTCAGCCTGATAGGCAGCTCCTGCCGCCTGCATAGCGGGTGTTTCGTCCGCTTCTGTCTCCTATTATAGTGCCTTTTGCCAGACGTTGCAAGGAATTTTCTGTTTCCAGTTATTAAATGAACTGTGAACCCTGCAAAGACGTGCGGATGTTCCAACTGGCATTGAAAAAAGTTTCAGAACTGGCAATTGCAGCAATGCCAAATCTGCGATATACTAAAGACAGCACTGTATGAAATGTGCAGAAATCACACAGGAGGAACGAACCATGGGAAATCGTTATGAATTGAATAAAAACTTGGCGCAGATGCTGAAGGGCGGCGTCATTATGGACGTCACCACACCGGAGCAGGCAAAGATCGCAGAGGCAGCCGGCGCTTGTGCCGTTATGGCGCTGGAGCGCATTCCGGCAGACATCCGTGCAGCCGGCGGTGTATCCCGTATGAGCGACCCGAAGATGATTCGGGGCATTCAGGAGGCAGTCAGCATTCCGGTTATGGCAAAGTGCCGGATCGGTCACTTCGCAGAGGCACAGATTCTGCAGGCCATCGAGATTGACTACATCGACGAGAGCGAAGTGCTCTCTCCGGCAGATGACAAGTACCACATCGACAAGACCAAGTTCGATGTGCCGTTTGTCTGCGGTGCCAAGGATCTGGGCGAGGCACTGCGCCGTATCAATGAGGGCGCTTCCATGATTCGTACCAAGGGCGAACCGGGCACCGGCGATGTCGTGCAGGCAGTGCGCCACATGCGTATGATGCAGGCAGAGATTCGCCGTCTCCAGTCCATGTCCGAGGACGAGCTGTTCGACGCTGCGAAGGAGCTGCGGGTGCCGTATGATCTGGTGCAGTATGTTCACGAGAACGGCAAGCTGCCGGTTGTCAACTTTGCAGCAGGCGGCGTTGCAACGCCGGCAGACGCTGCACTGATGATGCAGCTGGGCGCTGAGGGCGTATTCGTTGGCTCCGGTATCTTCAAGTCCGGCGATCCGGCAAAGCGTGCTGCTGCCATCGTCAAGGCTGTCACCAACTTCCAGGATGCCAAGATGCTGGCAGAACTGTCCACCGATCTGGGCGAGGCAATGGTCGGCATCAACGAGCAGGAGATCTCCCTGCTGATGGCGGAGCGTGGTAAGTAATGCGCATCGGAGTACTTGCACTGCAGGGTGCATTCGCAGAGCATTGCGCCGTCCTGCGGAAGCTGGATACGGAGTCGTTTGAGATCCGACAGAAGCGTGATCTGGAACAAGACTTCGACGGTCTGATTCTGGTGGGCGGCGAGAGCACGGTCATGGGCAAGCTGCTGCGGGAACTGGACTGCATGGATCCGCTGAAGCAGCGCATTCGGGAGGGCATGCCGGTCTTTGGCACGTGTGCCGGTCTGATTCTGCTGGCAAAGCAGGTGGAGGGCGGTCTGGTGCAGTTCGGCACGATGGACATCGCCGCACGGCGGAACGCCTATGGCAGACAGCTGGGCAGCTTCGAAACCACCGCACAAATGCAGGAGGTCGGCGAGATTCCCATGGTCTTTATCCGTGCGCCGTATATCGCCTCGGTTTCGGGGGACACCCGTGTTCTGGCGGAAGTGGACGGAAAGATCGTCGCTGCACGGGAGGGAAACCAGCTGGTCACAGCGTTCCATCCGGAGCTGACTGACGACACCAAAGTTCACGAGTATTTCCTCGACATGGTAAAGCATGCCTGAGGTGTAGACAACAATCGTAGAAAAGCAAGTGGTTTCTGCGGCTGCAAAATTTTTGCGGCGAGGCGGAAACCACTTGATTTTTTCGGCAGAAGATTGTATAATAAGAGTACACTGGAACACCGGAGCATCCGGTGCTGTGAGTTTTGGCGATAGGAGTGTTTTTACAATGATGGATATGGATGAAGAATACACCTCTGGCGGTATGATCTACACCCTGGAGGATGAGGACGGCAAGGAACAGGAGTTCGAGCTGCTGGATGAACTGGATTACGGCGATGCCTCTTACTGCGCACTGGTGCCTTACTATGAGGAGAAGGAGCAGATGCTGGAGGACGACGGCGAATTCGTGGTACTGAAGCGGGAGATGATCGACGGCGAAGAGATGCTCTGCACCATTGAGGATGACGCAGAGTATGAGACCGTTGGCGCAATGTTCCTGGAGCGCCTGAACGGCATGTTCGAGGACGAGGATGAGGAGGACGAAGAGGCGTAAGCGTCTTTGTTTTGTTCGACTGGGATAGCATAAAATTTTCACAAAATTCCTATTGATTTTTGGAAAAGAATGTGCTATACTAGAGATAGAAAAATAAATACTGCCGTGTGCGACACATTGCGGTTTTTATAATCCAACACTCTTTTTTAGGGAATCTATAAGCTCCATCTGTGGATTGCAGACCTCCCGCTTCGGCGGACGAAGGGAGCGTGAATCAGTTGGGCAGGTACCCACCTTGCTGTAATGGCTTGGTTTTATGTGCCGCAAGACGGCACGGCGGTTTTATTTTTCTTGTAAAAAAGCAACACCCTTTGGGCATTCGCCCAGAGGGTGTTTTTGTATGTCTTGCCGTATCCGGAACAACAGACCAAAAAAGACCGCATCCCAACCAAATGGGTGCGGTCTTTTGATACTGCGTGATGCAGTCAGAACGTCAAAACGTCAGTGTGTTGCGGAAAGCGGCTGATTAATAAGCCACGCCCTGCCACTTCATAGCGTCAGCAACCTTCAGGAAGCCAGCGATGTTTGCGCCGACAACCAGATTGCCCTCTACGTCGTACTCCTTGGAACGATCGTATGCGTTGTGGAAGATGTTGATCATGATGCCCTTCAGCTTTGCGTCAACTTCTTCGAATGTCCAGGACAGACGCTCGCTGTTCTGAGACATTTCCAGACCGGAGGTAGCAACACCGCCTGCGTTTGCAGCCTTTGCCGGTCCAAACAGGATGCCAGCAGCCAGGAACTTGTCGATTGCTTCCGGAGTAGACGGCATGTTTGCGCCCTCTGCAACAACCTGAACGCCATTCTTCAGCAGGATCTCAGCGGACTCGCCGTCGATCTCGTTCTGGGTTGCACACGGCAGAGCAACGTCGCACTTGATGGTCCAGATGCCCTTGCAGCCCTCAGTGTAGGTTGCGCCTTCTACACGGTTTACATATTCCTTGATACGTCCGCGTTCTACTTCCTTGATCTGCTTTACAACATCCAGCTTGATGCCGTTCGGATCGTAGATGTAGCCGTTGGAGTCAGACAGAGCAACAACCTTTGCACCCATAGCCTGAGCCTTTTCAGTTGCGTAGATTGCAACGTTGCCGGAACCGGAGATTACGACAGTCTTACCCTTGACGGTGTCGTTCTTCATGCAGCTCATCATCTCTTCGGTGAAGTACAGCAGACCGTAACCGGTAGCTTCTGTTCTAGCCAGAGAACCGCCGTAGGACAGACCCTTACCAGTCAGAACGCCGGTGAATTCGTTGCGCAGTCTCTTGTACTGACCGAACATGTAGCCGATCTCACGAGCGCCGGTGCCGATGTCGCCAGCCGGAACGTCAGTGTCAGCACCGATGTGCTTGGACAGCTCCGTCATGAAGCTCTGGCAGAAGCGCATGATCTCGTTGTCAGACTTGCCCTTCGGGTCGAAGTCGGAACCGCCCTTGCCGCCGCCCATGGGCAGTGTGGTCAGGCTGTTCTTGAAGGTCTGCTCGAAGCCCAGGAACTTGATGACAGATGCGCATACAGACGGGTGCAGACGCAGGCCGCCCTTGTACGGTCCGATTGCAGAGTTAAACTGGCAACGGAAGCCGCGGTTTACCTGAACCTTGCCGTTGTCGTCTACCCAAGAAACACGGAACTGGATCATACGCTCCGGCTCAACGATACGATCGATTACGCCGTTGGTCTCGTAGGACGGATCCTTTGCAACAACCGGCTCCAGAGACATCAGCACTTCGCCGACTGCCTGCAGGAATTCCGGCTCATTGCTGTTGCGCTTTACAACACTGTCATATACCTTCTGAAGATATGCGTTCTTGAATGAGAATGCCATGGGAATCTCCTCCTGTAAAGTAATGTAAAAATTCAGATCATTTGAAAGTGGGCAAGTGGGCGTGTGCATTTGCTCGCAACACCTGTACGTCCTCTTCAAACAATATTATTATACACCATTTCACTCTGCTTTTCAATGGAAAATTAGAAAAAAAGCGCATTTTCTTTCAATCAAAATCAAAACCGCTGAATAAAACAAAATATCGGCATGAAAAAACTAAATTTGTAAATCTGAAAGCGAAAAAAACGACAATCGAAAAGCGAAAAAACGGCCGGATCCCATGCCTCGCCGTATATTCTTTCGGGCTTTGGCAAAAATATCGAAAGTAAAGGAGGGCTGACCAATGAAAATTGCAAAAGTAACCGGACGGGAGATTCTGGACTCCCGTGGGAATCCCACAACCGAGGCGGAAGTAGTGCTGGAAAACGGCATCTGCGGCAGAGGCATGGCGCCAAGCGGTGCATCCACGGGCAAGCACGAGGCACTGGAGTTGCGGGACAAAGCGTCCGTGCGCTACGGCGGAAAGGGCGTGGAATCGGCGGTGTACCACATCGGCAACGAGATCGCAGAGCTGCTGGAGGGACAGGAAATCTCTGATCTCGGCGAGATTGACCGGCAGATGTGTCAGGCGGACAGCACCGAGGACAAGTCCGCCTTTGGCGCAAACGCCATTCTGGCGGTGTCTATCGCCTGCGCCAGAGCGGCCGCCCGTGCGCAGGACGTACCGCTGTTTCGGTTTTTAGGGGGAGCGTCTGCCGTGACCATGCCCGTGCCCATGATGAACATCTTAAA
>NZ_FR898067.1:0-20497 GCF_000437175.1 Ruminococcus sp. CAG:330
CGTTATGAAGTCGGCAGAGTTTTTGAACAGGTACTTGAAGATGCCGGAGTATTTAAGAGAGATAAACAAGGAAAAGAAGCATTTGCAAGATTTGTAGAACAATTAGGTTGATTTGGGTCTGACTTTTTCAATTTCTGCTCTTGAATAAACTATAACTTTCATAAAGCACCTCTGCTATTTTATAAACAGTGAATAAAAGTCTTTATAATCCTTTATTTTTCCAGTCATTCCAAGTCCTGCCAAAGCTACGTATATAGCAGCAGATTTAGCCTGCGTGCTTATACTTTTTTGAGGATTGAACTCAATATCCGTAAATCCGTTAAAATCAAGTATTTTCTTTGCAAGCTTCTCATTTTCGATAATCGCATTGATATAAATATAATTATAGAAAAGCGATTCAGGAATAAGCGGAAAATTTTGTCCGCTGAATCTAAACATAGTCAGTTTACCGCTATTTTTAAGACGTTCATCACGTTTTGCATCTTTCGGAGATACAAGCATCAAATCAGTATATTGACAGCCGTTTTCAAATACTTTTCCTGCCTGATATACGTTTTCTATAGGAAAGCTCTTTTTAAGTTCGGGTACATATTTCATAAGATTGAATGCACTGAGTTCAACACCTATTTGAATAAGTGACTTGCTTGAAATTTCAAGCGGATTTGCTTCCGGATAAATCAATTTGAAACCGTCATGGATTGCTTTTATATTTTTCTGTTTCTGCGAAACTGCAAAACCGCCGTTCCACTTGAACTCAATGTTCACAATATCATAAAAAGGTGCTGAATTTTTAGGTATATAAACCGGTCTTACTGCCATAAAAATAACCTCCAAAATAAAATGATTACTATAAATGTGCATCTTCTGACATGACAAGCTAACAAATACGCAAGCGAAGAAATCAGCCAGAATCGTTTAATATCTTAGAACCTGTCTTCACAAGAAATATATGTGGATTTTCGAGCATAATTTTGTTGCAGGCAAGGCAAAAATACGCAGGCGGGCTGTCGCCCGGCAAGTATTTTTCACGCAGGATGCAGCAAAATTTGCCGAAAAGACACCTGTATACGCTTGTGAAGACAGGTTCTTATAACAAATCTCCGTTTAATATAAGTGTTAATGTTGATTGTGCAGCCTGTCAGCTATTTTAATGATTACATCAAATGCAAGCACTTTTGATGAATCATCTTCTTATACTGCCTGCAATATAATGTGCAAGCTTTCTATGGCATACCGATAAAATCTGTTCGATTCTTAAATTCTCGAATCCAACCAGTCTGGCAATTGAAGCCATCGACTGTTTCTCCCACAGATACATATACAGAATGTCTCTTTTGGTCTGTGGCAGTCTGTTCAGGCTTTCTTCTACTGCATTTCTGTCAAACGGAAACTTGGTGCCGGAATAATCGTAAACACGCTGAAGATACTCTGTAGGCTGAAATGCTGCCGACTCCAGAGCATCAAATACTTTGTGATATACCACCTGATTCGGATAATACTTGTAATCTGCAAAAATGTCAATACCCCTGCGGTAAAAATGCTCCAGTATCGCTGCCGCACAGCCTGCACTGCGGCTCTGACCGTATTCGCACTGACAGATAATATCCTTGCCATCACGGAAGGCTTTGTTGATATACTCAGCAAGCTCCGGTGCTTCGGGAAAGAAGCTTTCATAGGTATATCCCTTTTCCGGCAGATAATCAAGGTCAAGGTCATCCACCTCGCAATAGAATACATCACTGCAAACACTGCTGTAATCGACACGGGAATAGTCTTTGTCAATATGTTTCAGCTCCGGATCACAAAAGCTGATAACAGCAGTATTATTAGGGAATGAGCCTTCTGCTATGATATGCTCGATCGCTTCTCTTGAATACACAGATACCCTCATCACTGCCTCCAATCTTAATCAGAACGTCAACACTTCTAATAATACTTGAAATATGGTTTAGAAGCATTCATATTCTTGATATTCCTCACAAAGCCGTAAGAACTCCTCATCGAACTCGTCGATCGTTATTTCATAATCACTTGTCCCTGCATGATGAGGCAACGGGATGTAAAGAACGCCGTTGCCATAAAAGCCGCCTTTGTACACTTGAATATCATATGATGAAATAGTATAGAGCATCGCTTTAGTGAACAGAATGCAAGTCTGACACTCGCACTCCTCCAATGGTGTTTCATCCAATAATACATTCAGAATATCATTCAGATTATTTACTAGCCTGATATCTTTGCGGTCAACATCAAATAATCCGATATAGTTACTGAAATACTTCCAGATATTTATAAAATATGCTTTGAAATTATTGAGATCAAAAACATCAACAAGATGCTCGCCATCTTCCAAAAGTCCATTACGAATTACAGCACGTTCTTCGTCAGCAGGCAACTGAGCATTGATATATGGCTTAGAAATTACAGCGAACTCGCCCCAGAAGCTGCGTATTAAAAGACGATCTTTAATGCCAAAGTGAGATTCTTTCTGAGAAGAAGTCATCATGAAACGTCTGCCGGATTCGTAAAACATATTGAAAAGAAGTATAAGCTCGTCCTGCGTTTTCTCTTTTCCTGCAAGTTCCTGTATATCGTCCACAAGAAGGACATCCGCCTGCATATACTGTTCACGGAACTGCTCTGCAGAACCGCTGTTACTGATGATATTTGTAAGAGAGGATATCATATCCGCTGTAGTTGTGAGGATAACATGAAGATCAGGCGAATTCTGCTCAATTGCATTTTTGACAGCATAGAGCAGATGCGTCTTGCCGGTTGCCGTGCCGCCGAATATTGCAAACGGCTTTAAATCCGCATTTTCTGCAAACTGCTTAGCTTTCTCAAAGGCTTTGCTGTTTGCTTTGGTGACCTCAAAGCTGTCGAATGTGAATCTGCTGCCTTTCTTATTATCTGACATTATTCTTGCTCCTTTATTCTTGCTCCTTTCAAGTAGTTTTTCACATAATACCGTTAAAATATTTCAATATCAAATTGATACCTAAAATGATTTCATCCGATATATCCTTTTTCTGTTCTTCGTATTCAACGTGTTTTAAAACCTCTTTTAAAGGCTTTTGAAGAATTAGTAAACGCCATTTGTTTTTTGGAGATGTATCTATACTAAAACCTTCTTCATGATTTGGAATTTGAGTAAATAACGATTGAAACTCGTTTTTAACTTCGGGATCACAATCAATCAGTACAACAAGCTGAGGTTGATTATTAAACCCTTGTAGTTTATGGTCTGAATTGTCAAGTACGACACCTGCAAAAATGCTTGGCTTCCATTCGTCTGAGAATTCAATACCGATTCTTCCCCACCGTTTGACAGGAACTCCCGGATTATATGATGCCACAAAGTCTGTGAGACCGTTACATTTCGTTTCCCACGAAGTGTCATCTAAAATTTCGCAAAAAATACCTTTCAAAGTCTGATCCAATTTCATAGCCTCGCAGTAATTTTCCACGCTTCCAATTTGAATGCTGCTTTTCATCCCCATACCAACCTCCGTAAGATACTTTAAAAACTGTTCGATTATTATCTTTTCGTCTGCATTATATGATTCTTTTCTGATTGGATCAGAGAAGAATTCATATACGTCATGCCAGATAATCTGAATGTCTGGATTCTGCTCGTGCTGATCTTTACTCTTTGTCAATAGAACCGTCTGAAATTCAAGATTACTGTCAATTTCTGCACGACAATCATAGTATTTTTTAATTTGATTATTGCTCAACTCGCTGTCGACTTTGTGTTCACAAATAAAGCCAAGATTTTGGTCTGTTATAATCACCATGTCTATAAAACCATCTTTTACTGCAACCTGTGTTCTTGCTGAGACTGTAAACGGACAGTTTGCATCAAAGTTTAGTTTTTCTTTGCATTTGGAATTCAGAAACAGGACATAATCCTGTCCGAATTGCGACAAGCTGTCAATCATCCAAGCAAGCATTTCCGTCAAATAGTTTTCTTTCGGTGACATTTTCTCCGTCTGTTTATAGCGGAATAATCTGCTGAAAATTGACTCATTCATTTGGCATACCCTCCTTCAAATCCACATCATACGGCATATCAATCACGCATTCAAGCTCTTCGGGGTTTTCAATGGAAAGTCCAGCGTCTTTGATGTACCACAACACATGGTTCAAAATACTGCTGTAAACGCCGTAATCCGGCTCTGTTTCGCCCTCACGATAGCAATGTATGATTTCTTCAATCGGCACATCATCCTGCTCTTCTTCATCGAACTCAAACTCTACTGCATCTCGGAAATAGATTTTCAGCTCCGGTACATGGACAGTATAATCATATTCGCAGACCATACTGCGTCCCCAGCCGAGCGATTCCTCTGTGGGATGAACCTCATATGTGCGGAGCGGACCTTTCACTGCTTTCTTCAGTCGGAAAACCAGCTCGTCCACCTCTGATAATTTGCATCTGAATTCCATGTGTCATCCCTCCTGTTATTTCAGCGCTCCCCACTTTTCATGTGCAGAGCATCCGCCGTTTGCTTGTCTTGTTTGCTGCCACGCACCTGACTTCTGATTCATGCACTTGCCTGTAGCCATTGGGCTGCTGACCTCAAGTCTTGAGCCAAAATGATCGCAGATCCTCCGCTCGCCTGACCAGCAGGAACAGGTAGCACAATACTTTGAATCGCAAGTGTACTGATACATAAGCATACCTCCTCACTCTTTCTCTTTATGTTGTCATTATAGCACACAAAAATCTCAATTCCGAAGATTCGGGCGAAAATCCGAAAATTCTCCCTTTTGCACAAAAAAATGATGTCGTAAATGTGCAACACGACCAACAGACGGTATCAGCTGAACGTTCCCTTTCGTTTGTAATTCTATTATATCACGGTCGATGTACCAAAAAAGGGATACTTATGTTTCATATTTTTCAAGAGCGTTTCGCAGTGTTTCAGCGATCTGTTTGCGTAAACTTGCAGGTGATAAAACTTCAACAGCATCAGCAAACTGCACCGCCCAGTGAAGCATGGAGGATTCGCTTGCATAAACGTGAACTTTCATCATATCATCAGAAAGTTCTTCAATATGTATGTCAGTACCAAAGCTGTCTGCGACATCGTTCATCATATATTGCTTACACTGGAACGTAATATGTGTGGGAGTACCGCTCCAGAGATTTGGGTGAGACTTAATATACTCCGAGAGTCTAATGCCTGTTTCAAAGCCTTTCAGCATACGAAGCGATCTGGAAGGCGCATCTGTTTTACGGCAGTCCTTGATACGATCAATACGAAAATGCGTCAGATCATGGTATTCCGGCAGGTTGCAGATTAAATAGGAATGTCCATTTTTGGATATGATCTGATAGGGATTAACAGTATACTGTTTCTCTTTCCCATTACTGTCACGCCTGATTTTCGGTTCCCCGTCAATACCATAGTCGGAGTAATAAAATGTGACCTGTGTTCCCTCAGCAATGGCACTGCCGATCTCTTCAAGTGTCAGTATGATTTGTTTGTTTTCAATCGTACCGTATATATCCATATCAATCTTGGAGATTTCAGAATGGAAATACTTGCTCGACAGTCCTTCGATACGACGGATCAAACTGATACGATCTTTTTTCGACAGACCGTCCATCAACAAGATATTATCTATCAGCAGACGAAGTTCGCCGTTCAGGAATTTGTGATCATAATAGATATTTGTCAGGATTGTTTCATCGCCGATGTTGCCATATTCGATCGGATAGTTACACTGAACAAGCGTAGTAATATTGCGACTGATGGTTTTGCGGTCAACTTTCATTCCATATTCCGATACTAATAATTTCTGTATATCATGCTGGGATAACCTATGCTCTTTATCAGAGTGCTTTTTTAAAATATGTAAGATATCGAGTATGATCATTTTCTTCGGCTGCATATCGGTCATAAGCAATTCTCCTAAAATTCGTTGGTTGTATGTCTATATTATACATCACATTGATAAAATTTGCAAGTAAAACCCTATATATCGTTTATCTTATATATTAATTTTAATAAAATATGTATCCTATGTATTGCTTTGATAATAAATTTATAACTTTCCTACACACCCTTGCTATTATTCCAAACCTGATTTATAATGTACCTACCAAATTCAAGGAGGTACAATTCAAATGAAAATCAATCTGCAAAGCAGAAAACGCAGAGGACTTGCTGACCATATCGGAGAAATTCTTGGAACAAATCCATGTTATCTGGAAGTGCCAACCTTGTAACTATCAGATTGGCGACTGCATTCTGGAACGTGACGGAACGCTGACGATTTCCGATAATATTGATGCTATGACACTTCTCAATCATCTAAAGGAGCATGGCTGGGAGAGCGAAGGAACAGAAACGGACTGTCTTACACTTTCAGTTCCAAGAGATACGCTGCCCGATGAGAAAATTGCAGTACTTGAACAAATCATCGCAGGCAAAGCAAGTCTGCTGAAAAAAGCAATCGGAACAGATACGCTTACAGTCAAAACCAGTGTGGAGAAAATCAGCTTTCCATGGCTTCCCTATACGCAGGATTCTGATGAAATCAGAGCCTATACAGAACTTGTCATCAAGCTGTGTGAAATGACAAACAGACAGAAAAGAGTGGGAACAGTTAAGAAAACCGACAATGAAAAATACACCTTTCGCTGTTTTTTACTACGGCTTGGTATGATCGGTACTGAATATAAAACTACCCGTAAGATTCTTCTGCGGAACCTCACGGGCAATTCTGCATTCAGACATATGGAATAATAAGCGAATTACAGGGGCGGCATTGTGTCGCCCTTAATTCAGTTTAAACAGCTTGACTGCCTCCGGACGCACCAGCTTGCCGTCAATACGTTCCGCTGCAATCAGCCCAAGACAGCTTTCCTGTGCGTAAAGCTCGTTTAGAGGGCGTACAGCAAGTGGTTGACGTTCGATGAGCCAATAATAAGAAAGGTCTCCAAAGACAATTGTGCTGTCGTTGATGTAGTTGCTGATGACAACTGTATGGCTGAAAATCGTATCGTCCGTGCTTCTCCAGAGAAAATTTCCGGCACTGTCTTTCAGCATACGAAGTGTCATAGCAGTTTCGTCATTCGTCACCCATACCGCATTTTTGCGATACTGCTTGTCCAGACTGAAGAACAATTCAATAACTGCATCTGCTGTGAGCGTACTTGCTGTAACGCCAATTTCAGCAAAATGGAGCAATCCCTTTGGTTCAGCCTGACCGATACCATTCAGGCATATATTTTCCTCTGCTCTGCCGAAACAGTGACCGAATTCCCTGTAAACATAGCCTGCAAGATCATCTGATGATCTTCTGAAACGCGATTTCACAGCAGATGCACCATTGCAAAAGTGCGTGACAGATATTACAGAAATTCCGGCAAAAGACGGAAAACTGTATGTTTCAGCGATCTTTGATTGCTATGACCTGATGCCGAATGGTCTTGCCATGGCGGATCATATGCGAGCCGAACTGTGCTGTGAAACACTAAAAAATGCGAGCTTGCGGTATCCGGAGATTCGAGGAGCCATTGCGCATTCCGACCGCGGCAGCCAGTATACCAGTGCTGCATATCGGGCAGTCATTCAAAAATATGGCATTGTGCAGAGTATGAACCGTGCTGGAGGAAGAGGCCATGATAATGCGAGATGTGAAAGCATCTGGGCAAGGATGAAAGAGGAATTGTTTTATCATCGGGGCAGGAAGACAGAACATTACAAAATAGAAGAACTGAAATTCATGGTCTGGCGGTATTTCATGAGTTACTGGAGCAACCGCAGGATCTGCTCGTCCATTGGCGGGCTTCCTCCTGCTGTAAAGAGGCAAAGATTCTACGCAGCGGTTGCCGTCGCACGTTTCGCTTCATAATCCTTGTTGGAAATGTGTCAAGTGTTATTGACAATTTCAGAACGTTTTTCCGAATGGATCTGGGAAGATGCAGACCGTCGGGAAAATCTCTGTCAGATCTACAATCAGTCGATCAACTGCATCCGTCCACGGGAGTATGACGGCAGCATCTTACAGCTGCCCGGCATGAATCCGGACATCACACTGCGACCGCATCAGAAAAATGCCGTTGCCAGAATCCTGTTCGGCAAAAACACACTGTTGGCTCATGCCGTTGGTGCCGGAAAGACCTTTGAAATGATCGCTGCGGCACAGGAACTGAAACGGCTGGGGCTGTGCCGGAAAAGTCTGGTGGTTGTTCCCAATCACCTGACAGAGCAGTTTGCATTGGATTACATCAAACTCTATCCCTCTGCCAATATCCTTGTGGCGACACAGGCGACTTTTGAGCAAGACAAGCGAAAAGAGTTCTTCACCAAGGCAATGCTGGGCGATTATGATGCCATTATTATGGGACACAGCCAGTTTACCATGATCCCTGTATCGCCGGAACGGGAACGGGCGTTGCTCTGGCAGCAGGAAGATGAGATCACCAGAGGGATCGAAGAACTGAATCACTCCGGAAATGGACGCAGTTTCACAGTCAAGCAAATGGAGGCATCTCGGAAAAAGATCAAGAAGAAGCTAGAAGCTTTACAGGACAAAAAGCGAGATGACGACACAGTATACTTTGAGGAACTGGGCATAGATCATCTGTTTCTGGACGAAGCCCATATGTTCAAAAATCTGGAGATCTTCACAAAAATGCAGAACGTAGGAATTTCCAGTGGTTCTTCCCGTGCATCGGACTTGTATATGAAAGTACAGTATCTGGACGAGATCACCCACGGAAAAGGCTGTACTTTTGCCACCGGCACGCCAATCTCGAACAGTATTGCAGAAGCTTACACCTTTCAGAAGTATCTCCAGCACGACACCTTGACGGAAATGGGCATGATCCACTTTGACTGTTGGGCGGGTAACTTTCTGGAAGCGGTCACTGCCGGTGAAGTCGCTCCGGAGGGCGGCAGATACCGTGTCAAGACCAGATTTTCCAAGTTCCACAACTTGCCGGAACTGACCAACTTGTTCCGAGAGATCGCAGACATTCAGACCGCCGATATGCTAAATCTGGACGTACCAAAAGCCGTTTTTCACACTGAAGTGCTGCCATCATCCGAGATCCAGAAGCAGTTTATGCAGTCCTTTATGGAACGTGCGGACAGAGTTCACGGCGGCGGCGTAGACAGTTCCATGGACAATATGCTGTCCATCACCAACGACGGCAGAAGTCTGGCTCTGGATCAGCGGCTGCTGAACCACGATTTGCCGGAATCGGAACACAGCAAGGCGATGACGTGTGCCAAAAATGTATACCGCATCTGGCGGGAAACCAGCGAGCAGCGGTCTGCACAGCTGATCTTCTCAGATCTGTCCACACCGGACAAATTCAAGAGCAGCGAAGAATTTACCAACATCTATGACAGCATCAAAAACCATCTGATCGACATGGGTATCCCAGCGGAAGAAATCGCATATATCCACGAAGCAAGCACCAACAAGCAGAAAGAAGCCCTCTTTGAAAAGGTACGAAAAGGAAAAGTGCGTGTGCTGCTCGGCTCTACGGAAAAGATGGGTGCAGGCACAAATGTACAGGAGCGTCTGATCGCATTACATCATATAGATGTACCCTGGCGTCCAAGCGACATCGAGCAGCGGGAAGGACGGATCATCCGACAGGGCAATCAAAACAAAGAAGTCCACATCTATCGCTATGTCACAGAGGACACCTTTGATGCCTACAGTTGGCAGACTATCGAGCGGAAACAAAAGATCACCGGTCAGATCATGACATCCAAATCGCCGAACCGAGATGTAGAGGACGTGGACGATCGTGCATTGTCCTATGCTGAGGTCAAGGCAGTCTGCACCGGAGATCCTCGGCTAAAAGAGCAGATGGAACTGGACATTGAGGTTTCCAAGCTGAAAGCTTCCCGAAACAGCTGGAGAAATCAGCGGTATCGAATGGAAGACATGGTGCGGAATGAATATCCCAAGCAAATTCAGCAAAAGGAGCAATTCATTCAGCACTACACCGACGACATGAAGCACTATACAGAGCATTACACACCAAATGTGGACGGATTCTCGCCTATGTGCGTTCGTGGCGTGGTATACACAGAGCGGAAAAAAGCAGCTGCTGCACTGATGCAGGCGATCCGCAGCTTTGTCAAGCCGGACAATTCCAAGGCGGAGATCGGCGAATACTGTGGGTTTACTATGTTTGCACGGTTTGAGCCGCTGCAAAAGGGTTACACCATGACGTTGGAACATAGCGGTGTGCATCGACTGGAGCTGGGTGATGACAGTTCCGGAAACATCACCAGAATCGACAACGTACTCCGTGGTATCGAGGACAGAATTCGGAATGCTACGCACCAACTGGAGGATATTCAAACACAGCTGCACACGGCAGAAGTGGAGATCCAAAAACCATTTGCAAAAGAAGCAGAATATCAGGCAAAATCCAGCCGTTTGGCAGAACTGAATGCTGCATTACAGTTCCAGGACAAGGACGAGATCGTCAGCGAAGGTTCTGATGCACCGGAACAAAATGCTGCGGAACAGGAAAGAAAATCGAAAGACTGCGTTAGTCTATAACGAAAATCCGGATGTGCTATCTGTGCCGGAATATCAAATCGGGCGAGTAAGCTACTTGACAAATGGAACGAAATCGTGTATGGTATGAATAGAGAAATTGAATGCAGGAGGCGGATGAAATGATGGAAACCCGAAAAAGCGGTGATTTTCTCTCCCATGGAATGTGGTTGAAAAGTGTTGTCACAGAAGATGTCATTTTATGTGGTGTATCTGCACTGGAATATATGGGACTGTTCACTGGATATTTGAATGAACGAGTGATCGATGTTTACGCACGAAAAAAGGGCATTTACCAAAATATCAACTACAACCTTGTTCCAGATTTTCATGAAATAGAGTATTTCACACAAAATGGTTTACGCTGTACAACTTTTACGCAAACGGTAAATGATATGCTGCACCAAATAGAGGAAGCAGATGATGCCGCTCTGACAGAAGCTTTGGCAACATATTACTTTGCACATGATGAGAGCTTTCAGGGATTGCGTATTCTTCCGGAAAACAAGACAGCATTTATGGAACTGGCAAGTATGGCGATGGTATATTATTAAAAGGAGTGGTTCCGATGGCAAAAAAATTTCGATGGATTGCAAATGACAATGTAATTGATATTTCTGATTTTTATGATAAACTTCCCGATGCAATCAAAGATATGATAAAAACAGCTGAAAAAGCAGATGAAGAAAACGATATGGGAGCATTTATGAGTATATCAGATGCCATTGAAAACTGGTCAAAAATGCTTGTACCTGACGTTTTGAATGTACATCAGTGGGATATGATTTGCGAAAAGTATATGTTTCCGGATTGAAGGGAGAAATTATGCAGCAAATATATAATCTTGATCCATACTTAACCAATGAGAGAAATGGCACATATGGTGGACAAGCTGGCGAAAAAGAAGGTATTACAATTGATGGAACATATTGGATTGTAAAGTACCCCAAAAGTACAAAAGGAATGCGTGGTGATGTGCTGTCATATATGACAGCACCGCTGTCTGAATATATAGGAAGTCACATCTATGAAATACTTGGAATTGACGTGCATCAAACTATTTTAGGAATCCGAAATGGCAAACTAGTAGTTGCCTGCAAAGATTTTTGTCAAAAAGAAGGCTCCCTTCGTGAAATTCGGACTTTGAAAAATGTATATAACAATGAACTCTCTAAGAAACTGGAAGAAAGCCTATCCTCTACCTCGGATTCACATCTAGTTGACCTTGAAGAAATCCTTCTGCACTTACGATACAACCCTATTCTCAGCAAAGTAAGCGGTATAACAGAACGATTTTGGACTCAAATGCTCATAGACATCCTAATTAATAATACAGATCGCAACAATGGAAACTGGGGTGTACTCTATGAGAATGATGCGTATCGTCTTGCACCTGTATTTGATAATGGTGCATCTTTTGCCAATAAATGTACAGAAAAGAGATTGGAATTGATGCTTAGTGATGAAACAAGAATACAATCAAGCATACGAAACACAGCGACAACCTATGGTTTAAAAGGGAAACCACTATTAGCAAGAGATTTAGAAACATTAAAATATCCAGGTCTTTTGTTAGCGGAAAAAAGAATGATTCCTGTAATTCAACTAAAAATGCACGAAATCTACGATTTTATCGAGAATATTCCAGAAACATATAATGGATACCTAGTTTGTTCGCAAGCAAGAAAGCAATTTTACATGAAGTCTATGTCCAAAAGACTAGAAACTTTTTTGCTGCCAGCATTAGAGAATGCAAAGCAAGAAATCCTGAAAAAACGCCGCCAAAACCATTTGGGATTATAAAAAAATAGTTGACATTCTTGTGATGCTGTGCTATAATAGAAACGAAAAGAAATCATGTAAAGGCAATGCGTTCACGCAAAAAGAAAGCCCCCAGAGTTGCAGCTCTGAGGGCTTTCGCCTTATCCAAGTGGAATCAGGCAATGTGTTAGGCTATTTGTCGGGCTTACTTCCTGTCTAGCCATTTGTAGACCTTATACAGGATAATGTCTACCATAACAGAAGTGAAAAGCGAAATCATGTAATACAGCAAATACGTTCACCTCCTTCCTGACGGAAGAAGCCGACTGTTCTATTATACCATATTGTAAGAGATGCTGTCAAATGACGGCATCTCTTTTTGTATCAAGTCGATTCTGCACAGACAAAGTTAGTATAGCACAGAATCAGTGACTTGTAAAATCTGCGATGACACAAGTTTGCAGATTTTACAAGCCGGAACGTTTCTGGTATAA
This sequence comes from Ruminococcus sp. CAG:330, assembly GCF_000437175.1. NCBI lineage: Bacteria > Bacillati > Bacillota > Clostridia > Eubacteriales > Oscillospiraceae > Ruminococcus > Ruminococcus sp. CAG:330. The sequence continues at coordinate 12,801 of NZ_FR898067.1, forward strand.
TCGGAAAGAAAATATCGTGAAACCGGAAAAGAGAATCTGCTATGCCTACTGATTTTGCAGCACAACTATTTGATATTGACGGATTGCATCTGACAAAAGTGGAATCCGATCGTGATACTGTCACACTCCATATTGAGATGGAGCGTCAGGAGCAGCCTTGCCCAGAGTGCGGTGTTCTGACAGATGCAGTACATGACTATCGGCAGCAAAAAATCAAAGAGGTATCGATCCTCGGAAAAGAAACGACACTGATTTTGCGGAAACGTCGGTATGTATGCAAAAGCTGCTGCAAGCGTTTTCCGGAAAAGAATGACTTGTTGCCCAGATATGCCAGAATGACTGCACGTCTGACAAATCAGATCTGTTGGAAGCTGGAGAATGAATACTCGTTTTCCAGTGTCGCCAGAGAGATTGGTACATCTGTTTCCACGGTGATCCGCACATTCGATCAAAATGTTTGCTTTGATGAATTACCAGTTCTGGAGCAGTCTGTTGCGATCGATGAGTTTAAGGGAAACACTGGACGGGAAAAATATCAGTGCATTGTTACAGATCCGGAAAAGAAAAAGGTGCTGGACATTCTACCAGACCGGCACAAAAGGGATGTCAAATCGTATTTCTTACAGTGGAAAGAAAAAGCAAGAGAAAAGGTCACACGTTTCATTTCCGATATGTGGAAGCCCTATCAGGATACGGCAGCAGAGGTGTTTTCCAAGGCTGTGCGAGTAGTAGATAAGTATCACTGGATACGGCAAGTGATCTGGGCATTTGAATCGATCCGGAAACAAGAGCAAGCGAAGCTTAGCCGCAAGGAGCGAGTGCAGTTCAAGCGTTCCAGAGTGTTGCTGAACAAGCGATTTGACTATCTGGAGGAATCGGATCAGGAACACGTGACTGCCATGCTCCAGCTGTCAGAACGGCTGCACAAAGCCCATCGCATCAAAGATGATTTTTTACAAGTGCTGGACTGTGACACCGGAGAAGCAGCAGAACAAACATTAGACCTTTGGCTAAGCCTTGCCCGGAACAGTGGATTAAATGAGTTTGAAGCCTGCTGTGACACCATAGAAGAATGGAAAGAGGAAATACTCCATTCATTTGACTGCCCGTACACCAATGGTTACACAGAGGGCTGCAACAACCGGATCAAAGTGCTAAAGCGAAATGCCTATGGCTACCGGAATTTTGGACGTTTCCGAAATCGCATCCTGCATATGTTTTCCGGCTCTTATAGGCGGCGAGAAATAGAAAAAGCTGCCCAAAATGGGCAGCCGTAAAAATAAGGGTATATATTATACCACAAAATAAAACGTTTGTCAAATCTGCAAAAAGGTCAAATCGCAGATTTTACAAGTCTGTTCTTTTGTGGTATAATATATTCAAGATCAAACGATAGTTTGATCTTGGGTAGTAAACCATCTGTAGCTTGACAAGTGAATACAGCAGGAGCAAATACAGAGATCTGCGTCCAGGATAACGTGATGCAAATCACCACCGCATTCCCGAAGTATCGGGTTGTGATGCAGCGGAAAGCACGCCATGACACACCTACTATTCAATTCCAATCAGGTGGAGAGCGAGAATGACAGACCGCAAAGTCGATGATCAGATCGACTGCATAGGATACATACGCAGATCAATTGACAAAAGATACTCTGTTCCGACAGGAATAGCCGTGGGAAGTAAACCCTCCGGTGGCTGAGATGCCGTGGTTGCTGCTTTGATACGCAGCCGTTTGCTTCTGTTTACAGATGGATTTTACTACCCCAACATTTCGTAAAGAGCCAGTTTTATTTGTTGGCGTGAACTATGATAAGAAGAGTAAAAAACACACTTGTCAGTTTGAGATGGTAGAGGTTTGAGAGAAATGCAAATGGCACATTAAAAGCTAGGTTTTCTTATATGGAAATATATCTACTGCAAAATGTGTGTCAGTGGATTAGATACAAGCATTTGGGGATGATTTTGGAAAACGAAAAAAATTGACAACCAATCCGGCAACTCAACAATTTTAAGGGTTCGTGAACAGCGGAATAGATATTAAGATTAGAGGACCGTCTATGTTTAATTCAGGATTAGAAATAGGACAAATTATAAAAAATGAAGATATTGTTAGAATATTCAAATGCGGAAACATAGGAGGTATGCGCCGTTCAAGAACAACGAATACACTTGTTATCGTATCAGATTATACAAAAGGTCTTTATCACGATAAGTGGATCGGTGGGATTTTACATTATACGGGCATGGGCAAATCAGGTGATCAGGATATTCATTGGGCGCAGAATGCCACATTGGCTGAATCTGATTATAATGGAGTGGATGTCCATCTGTTTGAGGTCATTGATGCTGGAGAATATATCCTACTGCGGAAGAATAGAACTCGTGAGCAAGCCATACACAGATGTGCAGCCCGGTGAAGATGGTAATGATCGAAAAGTATGGATGTTCCCAATAAGGCCTGTATCAGATAATGATGTAAAGAAACCACAAATGTTCGTGTTTAAGGATATGGATGACTACAAAAATCGTGGCAAGAATGTTGATGCTGAGTATACAAAAATGTTGGTTGCTGCCAAGAAAAAAGGAGCAAAGAAGTCTTCACTTGTTGTACCGATTGTTCCGAAACCAGAACCCAAACCGCAGATAGAAATACCAGCCGATATCGTCGGAAGGCAGGTGAAACATAAAGCATTTGGCCTCGGCAAGATTACGGCAATTGAAGGTATTTCGATAGCTGTTCAGTTTGATAAGGTTGGATTAAAGAAGATGGAATATGAATTCTATATGGAAAAGAAGTTGCTGAAGTTCATATAAGAGCTTGTGTTCATAACAAAAAAGTGATATAATAGGAGATATGGAAAAAGAGTATGAAGCAACAAATTACAAAAGTGATTTGACAGACGAGCAATGGGAAGTAATCAAATAATTCTTTCCATCCGAAAATAAAAGCAAATATCATAAGAGATCATTGGTAGAAGCAGTGCTGTATATCATAAAGACAGGCTGCCAGTGGAGAATGCTGCTGCATGACCATCCGCTACATGATACGGTATGGAGTTTTTAGCGCCGAGCAAGAAATAACGGCGTATGGGACAAAATAATGGGAAATCTCCTGTGTATATGATTATGATTTCTCATGCTGCTACGCTCTTAAAACGCTTATGAGCACAGGCTCTTAATTAAAGCTGATAAGAATGGTAGAAGAATAATACTTATCAAACGAATTTACTAAAAAACTGGTTGCTTAAAAGGCAACACTAATATCAAATGAAGTGAATGCTAAAATGACTGAAATTGCAGAACGTATATATAGTAAATTAAGAAGACGAAAATGGATAAAGAATGGGAAAAACTATATGTGGAAGCATGTAGACTTCAAGGTGAGAAAAAGTTGTCAAAATACATGAAAGTCGGCTCTGTAGCGGCAGCTATACTTACGACTAATGGCAATATTTATTCGGGAGTTAGTCTTGCGAATTCATGTGCAGTAGGTTTGTGTGCCGAGAGAAATGCCATAGGAACAATGCTAACAAATGGGGAGACAGAAATATCCAGAATAATTGCAGTTAAGGATAATGGTAGAATAATAAATCCTTGTGGAGTTTGCCAAGAGTGCATGTGCCAATTAGGAGCATATTCAAAAAATATAAAAATAATGATGTCGAACCACGAGGTGAGGACACTCAGCGAATTAATAAATGAATGGTGGGGAAATCAAAGCGATGAGTAAAAAGGTTTTTGTAGGAGGACCTATATCTAATTTGATAGCAGAGAATGGTTTTGATGAAGATTTTTTTTGCATTCATACAAAAATCATCAATGCATTAAGTAAGTTAGGATTTCAGGTTTTTTCGGCACATGTTGTTGAAGAATACGGTAGAAATAAAATAGAGCCTGACAATATTATTGTAGAAAGAGATTTGGGATGGATTGATGAAGCAGATGCATGCATTTTTTTATTTCCTTCATATCAACATCAGTCAATAAGAACAGATGGAACTTATATTGAATTGGGTTATGCCACTTCAAGAAGCAAGCGTATTATTTGCTTTTGGGATAGTAATAGTACGACTGCATATTCCCCTATGTTTCGAGGCATGACAAATAAAAACGTTGAAATATTTGATTTTAATAAGATAGAGGAAGTGTTAGATAATCTTGAATAACATAATAGTTGCAAGGTGTTTATTAGAAGAAAACGGTACTTTTCAAATTGCACTAGTTGAAATGGAATGTCTAGGAGGAAGAGTCGCTGAAATAAAAAAAACAAACAATTTAATTAAAAATTGCAGCGGTGTATTACTTCCTTCCTTTTTCAATATACATAGCCATTTAGGAGAAAGCCTTTTTAGGCATATTGATGGCACTGATTGGACAATTTCAAAGTATCTTGAATACACAGAAAAGTACAATGAACAATTAACTAAAGAAGAGAAAGACAAGCGTTGGATAGAAAGCGCAAGATTTTCGGCACAGGAGATGTGGAATCAAGGTACGGTTGGATTTTGTGCAGCGAGATCTGCAGAAATAGCGGATGAATATAAGATGCTTACCATGTCTGGATATCCAATCATGAATAGCAAAAAACTTTCCTCATATAAGAAAGCTGGTATTAAAGGATTCAAAGAGTATCTGAGCAAAAATAAATCTATTAAGAATAAAATAGGCGTTTTTTTGCACTCTATCTACGCCAATGACATTGAGTCTTTTAAATTGGCTAAAGATTGCATCAATATAGGTGCTGCTTTTATTACAGTACATATCTCAGAAGATGAGGAAACTGTTAATCTTGAAAAAAGTATTCATGGTATTTCATCGGTAGAATTGCTTGATGAATATGGGCTTTTGTCAGAGAAATCTATACTTGTACACGGTGGCTACTGTACAGAAAGAGATTTGGAAATTGTGAAAAGCAGAGGTGCTATAATGGCTATTTGCCCAATATCGAATGCCTTTCTGAACACTAAAATGATTGATCTGGAATTGCTAGAGGATTTAGAAATTCCGTGGTGTATTGCGTCAGATGGACTAGGAACAGGAAGAACTTTTTCCTTAATAGAGCAAGCAAGAGCCGCAAAAAATATGTATCCACATATTTCAACAGAGAAACTTTGGAGGAGTATTACAAGGATTCCAGGAAAAGTATTTAATAATGCTTTGTATACAGGAAATATTGAAGCGGGAATTAAAAGCGTATTTATAAATGCTGAGTACGAAGGTGACGATGTCAATGAATTATTTGAAGGTGTAATAAATGGAAAAATAAAATGTAAAATGATAGAGGTGTAGAGATGTATGTTTTAGTTGAAGGAATGCCGGGTACAGGCAAAACAACCATTGCAAAGCGATTAGCAGAGATGCTGGATGCGGAATATGTAAAGAGTATTTTTTCCAATACTTCGTATGGGGACAGTCTTCGGGTTATTTTGAACACTGGAAAGACAAAGGAAATTGAGTATTTATACTTGGTGGACTTATTACTAGATGAGTTGCGTATAAATAAGATGTTGAAAAAAGTAAGTGTTGTACGAGATAAAACGTATACTTCAAGCATCGCTCATTTAAGAGCTCATGGTTATATTAATGAGCAAGAAGATATCGCCAAGGCTATTGCAGCAGGGTATGCAAGATTGGCAGAGGATTCCTTGGAACCAGATTATGTTATTTATATTCGTTCTGATAGAGAAGTGATTAAAAAGCATTTATTAGACAAGACAGATTTGTCAGCATGGGATAATGAACTTACAAATGACTTAGCTAAGCATGATGCTCAACGTTTAGAGTTAGAAAAGGAAATACAGCGTAAATACGGAAAAAAATTGATTGAAATTGATTGCTTTTCAGGCACTGTTGATGAAATGTGTAACTATATTATTTCAAAGTTTGCAAAAGCTATCTGCACTTGAGTAGAGAATGCAGATCAATTTCTTAAGTCAAAACTACAGAATACCTAGAGCACTGAATGTTGATAGTTAAGCTGTTGCCGGATATTAGATTTTCGAGGTACATGGCGAAAATTCATGTGCGAAGTTTGAGCTTTAAAGATAAAGGTGTGATTTGATGTTTAAGCCAGAAATTGCGTTTATTATGAGAAGTGATGAAATGATTAAAAATTATAAGCTTAAGAGAATTACTGTTGATACCTCATATGGTCCAGTAGATAGATGCTATGTTGGGAATGTAAGTGGTATTGATGTGTTGATTATCTACGGTAGATTTAACGGGCAAAAAGTTTCATCAGATATGATAAATTATCAGCAAAATATTGAAGCAGTTACGAATATGGGGTGTAAGAATTTAGTAGGAACTTTTGTAGTTGGAGGAATCGTACCTGAAAGAAGTGCAGGTACTACATACATATTAGGAGATTTTGTTGGTATGGGTAATTATCACATTTCAGTTAATCAGCAGTATGGATTTCATAATGCGGAAATGTATAGACCATTTTGTGAAAATCTAACGAATAAATTGAAGATAGCAGCAAAGAAGGTACCTTTCGACGTGGTAACAGATGCTACTTATGTTTGTTTTCACGGCTGGCCACGTATCGAAACTAAAGCTGAATTGGACTTTTACAATAAAATGGGATGGGATGTTGTGGGGCAGACCTGTGATCCAGAAGCAACATGTGCCAGACTAGCAGGATTATGCTATGCAGGTATTGCCGTTCAAATTGATGATCCTATGCACAGAGAAAAAGAAATCGAGCAACTTGATGGTAAGCAGAGTAATTCTAATTCAAAATCTATAAGTGAATACAGAAAAAAACTACCGCAATTATTATGGAATTTTTGAAGGAATACAAAGAAAATACTTGCAATAAATGTCGTAACTTAAAAAGAACGAATAATAGTTTCAAAGAGTTTCCGGAGTATATGTATGAATAGAGAATGGTACAACATAGATGTAAAGAGAGAAGTCTTAAATGATATTCAAGTGTTTCTACAGAATAATGATTTAGATATCAAAGTCATTGATGAAATGAAAAGTGTTTCAGTTAGAGATATGATGGATCTTACTTTTGTATCAAAACTGAAAGGAATTGAAAATCCAGAAGCATTTTCTAGATTTGTAAGTGATAGATATATGTACTATAGAGAAAAAAAGTACGGACAGGATGGCTTTTGGGAATCTGCCTCAAGCGAGAGAAACATTGGATATAATGGCGCATGGTATGAGTATATTACTAACATGCTAAAACAATATTGCAAGTTTGGCGAGAAGGTTTTATTTGTTGGAACAGCTGATGGAAAAGAAATTCCTAATAACCAGTGCTTTAAATATTACGCCTTGGAGCAAATCGGTAGCTCTGTAAATAATATCGATAGTAACAAAGTTATAGAGAGCTTTGAAGCTGACTTTGAGGACGATTCATTTGTAATTGGCACAGGAAGAGAAATGAATGCAATAGTCGCATTAAGATGTTTGATGCCTAATACACGTTTAGAATTTTTCTTTAAATTTGTTACTAACAACATAAATAATCAAGGCTTGTTAATCTTGTCACATCCAATGGGATTTCTTAATAAAGATAATATTTTTATGGAATTGCCTAATTGTAGAAATACTTTAAAAGCATTTGATGAAAGGCTAAAGAAAGTACTCACAAGATTTAAAAATATGCATGCGATATATGAAAAAGAATCATGTGTAGAATATTTTTATATTATAAAGGTGGATTAGACTCATGATGG
>NZ_FR898067.1:20539-25248 GCF_000437175.1 Ruminococcus sp. CAG:330
AATCGGTAAGAAAGCCCGAAGAGCATTGTGGACTAGCATTTCTAAAGGCTTATTTAGAAGCACGTGATATATGCACTGATATATTAGATGCTTATGCTAAAAGGTTATCTATAACAGAATGCTTAAGCTATATAATGGAGTGGTTAAAACAGGATGATAATTGTTATATTGGGATATCGCCTTTTGTGACAAGCCATGAGAATTTCATAATTGTAGGCGAATACATAAAGAGAATCAGCCCATCTGCAATCGTATTTGCAGGAGGACATTATGCTTCTCTTAATAAAGAATACCTATTAAGAACATATGGATGGTTAGATGCAATTATTGTTGGAGAGGGTGAAATATCTCTTTATGAGATGCTGATAAATCCTTTTAATGTTAATGTCGCGGGAGTATATAGAAGGGGACTCGAAGATAAGTTCATAAAACGAGAAAGGATTAAAAATTTGGATGTTTTGCCATTTCAGGCAAGATATCTTACACCTAATGAACTTGAAGGACAACCATTTGCAATTACAACTAGCAGGGGATGCTATGGTGAATGTAGCTTTTGCAGTATATCTTCATTTTATAAATTAAATGATTGTATAAAGCAAACATTTAGAAGTTCTCAATCTGTTTCAGCTGAAATACATAGATTGGTTGATGATTATAATATATCTTCATTAAAAATTGTTGACGATAATTTCTTCAGAGACAAGTCAGATGATTTTTTAGATGAATTAGTTAATGAATTATCAGATTTAGAAATATCATTTAGATTATCTGCACGTCCTAATGATATTACTGAATATCGAGCTAAAAAACTTAAAGAACTCGGGGCAACTGTTATCGGTATTGGAGCTGAAAGTGCTCACGAAGATTCATTGAGATTATTTAATAAAGGAATCGGCATTTCATATAGTGATAGGGCTATTAAGTATTTATCGGATAATAGCATTACGTGTTTGGTCAATTTCATTATGTTTAATCCAATCATAGATATTGATGGGGTTTTAGAAAACTGTTTATTTGTTGAGAAACACATGCATGAGTCTTTATTTCATAGAATAAATTCTCATTTATGGATTAGAACAACAGATCCGATTGTTGATAAGTTTGTTGAACTCGGGCTGTGCGATAGACAAGGTTTTCCATATATTGAATGCAGGTATAAAAATAAGGAAATTTTAAGAATTCGAAAGATATTTGATATCTGGTGTAACCATAATATGAAAGAGTATTATGCTGACGCAGATATATTGATGGCCAATGGTATTGTTGGTAACGAGCACATATATGAGCATTATAAAAAAATGCTTGAGCAGGACGTAGAAATGCTAAAGGATCTTGTTATGATGTGCAAAGAGAACCGCTTGGAGCAAGACGGAGAAAAATATGTAAGAAAATGTATGGAGGAAACAAAGTGAAGACATATTTGATAAATATGCCATTTTGTGAGCAAGAATACACAAAATTTTCTGAAAAATGGGATTACATAGAAGATGAATATATCGGTGTAAATATTATTCATGCCCTTTTACTGAAGTATAATGTTGAAGTAACTAAATGTGATAAAAACTGTTTGGCAGATATGATAACAGATATTATGACAAATAGTTTTGATGTGGTAATGATCTCTGTAATGCAAACTTCCGCTCGTCTTACACATGAATTTGTTAAACGTTTAAGAGCAGAAGGTTATAAGGGTATCATTTTTATTGGTGGTTGGTTCGCCAAGTTATCGTGGAAGTACATTTATGACAATGATTGGGATGTAGACTATGTTTGTTACGTGGATGCTGAAAACGTGTTTCCATTGTGGTTGGACAATCCAAATCAAGATATTATTGGAATTGTTACACGAGAGAATTTTTTATCTCAAGCAAAACTTACAAAGAATCAAGTGCGAGAAACTGATTCTTGGCCAGACAATTATTGCAGTCCTTTGAGAGAAGCTGGGCGAAAAACATATCGTCTTGAAACCAGTAGAGGGTGTCCGCACGCATGCTGTACTTTTTGTAGTCTGTCATGTGTAAATATTATTAAAGGCAAGTGGAAGCCTCTCCCGTTAGGAATAGTCACTTCCGAGATTATAAAAATTCATGATACATACGGAGTAACTAGGTTTTCATTAACAGATGATGATATGTTGGGACCTATTGATGGAGCCGAAGTAAGAGCAAAAGAATTTCATGATGCAATAAAGCAGCTTCCGTTTAGTATTACTTTTTCAGGTTCGATTTCAGTTAGAGCTGCTACTAATGGAAGAATATTAGATTATCTTGTTGATGCAGGTCTTGAGCAATTAGGAATTGGTTTCGAATCAGCTGATGCTGAACAACTAAAACGTTATAATAAGCAACAATCTTTAGAGGAGAACTTTATTGCTGCTAAAAATATTGTTGATAGAGGTATAAATTTGATTCCGGGATTGATTACTTTTGACCCATTTGCGACAAAAGATACCATTAGAAAAAACTTAGATTTTCTTTTTAACCATTTACATCATTACGATTTGGGTAAATTGACAAAAAAATTATATGTAATTACAGGGACCCCGATTGCCAAACTAGTCGAGAAAAATAACTTACTTGTAGGCAACTACCTAAATTATGAGTATCGGTTTATGCATGAAGATACTGAACGGCTTTATCAAGCTTTTCAAAAGTACACTGAATTGGTTAAAGATATTCAAATTGAAGTTAATAAGCGTGGCTTAGCTTTCAACAAGAAAATTGGTAGTCATCATCAAAATGTAGCGGAACGAATTCTTGCAAATGAAGATTGGGAAGCTTATGCCATAAGAGAAATAGAGGAAATAAGAAAAGAAATGGATGGTGTTCAATAATGAGAAAATGGAATATTGGATGGGGGACAATCTCTCATTGTAATATGAATTGCCAATTCTGCTATAGTAAATATAGAAGAAAGAATAGTAAAGATCTTGGCTATGCTGATTGGGTCAGATTTATCGATGAGAATCATGAAAAGATTAATTCGATAAATTATGGGACTGGTGAGAATACATTAGATGAATCATGGTTTGATTTGGTGGCCTATATTAGGAATCATTATCCTGAAATACGACAGGCACTAACTACAAATGGACATCTTGCAGAAGCGGTCAAGGATGAAAAATGCTTAAATGCTTTTATTGAAGGTATAGATGAGGTTGATGTATCGTTAGATTTTTGTGATGCTAAAAAGCATGCGGAATTTAGAGGGCAACCAAAAGCATATGGATGGGCAATCGATACATTAGCTCTGTGTGAAAAATATAAGAAGCCTACAACAATCGTTTTTCTTGGAAGTGAGAAAAATGTTTCTCGTGAGAATATTGATGGACTCTTTAGTATTGCCAAGGAATACGGTGCCATACTTCGTATGAACATGTATAGGCCGACAGAAGGGGTAAATGATCTTTCAAAACAGTTTATTATCTCGTACGAGACATTTGTTGATGCGTTAAATTATATTGCTAAGCAACATCACATTATTTCAATGAATGATGCACTATTTTCTTCCTTCTTAACGAATGAAACTGTTGCCGATCCATCAGGAGATCGTAGTATTAGAATACTTGCAGATGGAAGCATTACTCCTAGCACATATCTCATTGATGAGAATTATATTGTAGCAAATATCACAGAGCCTAATGTTCTTGATAAAATTGAAAAGAGTAACATGTTGACAAATTTGATTGTAAAAACCATACCGAGTGAATGTAAGGGATGTGCTTACGAAAATTCATGTGCTGGTGGAGTTTATGATAGAAGATACTTATGGTATGGAACACTAGAAAAAAAAGATCCATATTGTCCTGGAGTATTTCATGCGAGAAATAATCAGCCAATAGAAATAACAGCTTCAGATTTTGTATCTGTTCATGATGGATATTTGCCAACCATTTTCTTTAGACCGAAGGGAGATTAATATGAATAAATATGATAATGAATTTTGGGAAATGATGGATAAACTATTTGAAAAATATGATATCGAAATAGATAGACCGAAAGGAAGCGCACATCCAAAATATTCAGATTATATTTATCCATTGGATTATGGTTTCTTAAAAGGAACAGTCTCTTCCGATGGTGCAGGAATTGATGTATGGGTTGGAAGTAGCAATGTGAAACGCGCTAATGCCATAATTAGTTCTGTTGATTTTATTAAAGGTGATTCTGAAATCAAAATTTTATATGCATGTACAAGTGATGAAATCGAATTAATTTATAATGATCATAACAGAAGCGACGGAATGAAAGGTATTATGACAGTGCGATAAAAATGCAAGAGGGTGTTAACTGATGATATCATACTCTGCTTAGTTTCCGATAAATGAACGATTAGATTGGAATCAGGGAAGTATGCAAAGTTTGAAAAATAATCTTCACCTCCAAGTGCTCTCCATTGCGTAATCTTGAAAGACGATAATGTACAATTGTTATTTTTACAGGCAAAATAGCCTAAATGCGATGAATTTTCGTGTCCAACTTTTTGTCCGCAGACTCGTTCTTTCCTTCAAATAGGCGCAGTTATCTTATATTAGTCGTAGCTAAAATTATTGACAAAAATATATTGACATTGTCGAAAATATATGTTATATTTATAATATAAATATCATTTTTGCGTGACTGTAATAATGATTTCTGTATTATCGAATTTTGCGCACATAATCACACAATAAAGTATAAGAACCTGTCTTCACAAGCGTATACACGTGT
>NZ_FR898068.1:0-714 GCF_000437175.1 Ruminococcus sp. CAG:330
GTTTCCGGCTTCGGTGTAAGTCGCATCCTTGGCATCGGTTTTCACGAGAGAATGACGATATGTTACCTTTTCAGATGCGTTGCCGAAAGCGTCTTTTGCCAGCGTAGAATCGCAGGAAACCGTAATTTCAGGCAATTTGTCACAGTTATCAAATGCACCCTCTCCGATGCTTGTGACACTCCTCGGAATTTCGATGCTGGTTAAGCTGGTACAGTCGGAAAACGCAAAGTCTCCGATACTGGTGACACCTTCTGGAATTTCGATGCTGGTTAAGCCAGTGCAATTGTAAAACGCACTATTTTCGATACTTGTGACACTTTTTGGAATTTTGATGCCGGTTAAGCTGGTACAATCGTAAAACGCAAAATCTCCGATGCTTGTGATACCTTCCGGAATCGTTACTTCTCCAGAACAAGTTGTTCCATCGATCAAGATTCCATTTACAATTACAAGCGGATTTTTCTGCTGTTTGCTTTTTAACCAAGGTGTGCCAGAAAACGCAGATTCTTTGATGCTGGTAACACTACTTGGAATCGTGATGTTTGCCAAACTGGTGCAATCGGAAAACGCACCAGTTTCGATGCTTGTGATACTTTCCGGAATTTCGATGCTGGTTAAGCCAGTGCAATTTTGAAACGCCCATGCTCCGATGCCTGTGACCCCTTCCGAAATATTGACGCTGGTTAAGCTGGTACAAACGAAAAACGCATGATC
>NZ_FR898069.1:0-11603 GCF_000437175.1 Ruminococcus sp. CAG:330
GACGCATCTGTCGCACAATCTTTGTGCGGTATTGCCCAAATTTTCCGGTGCTCTCCGTCTTGACTTTTCCCCCGCATCTGCGTATACTATTATATAGCACAATATCGCTGCAATTTTTCGAGTGGAGGAACAATTCATGAGCTGGCACGCATTCTGGGGACATTTTCGCACCATCACACGCCATCGGCACATGGTCATCCGGCACTGCCGCAAAGCCGGCATTCTCTGGCAGGGGTTGCGGCACGATCTCTCCAAATACAGCCCCACAGAATTTTTCGCCGGCGTCCGCTACTATCAGAACGGCAAGCGCAGCCCCAACGAAGCGGAACGGGAGGCGCTTGGCTATTCCCTTGCATGGATGCACCACAAGGGGCGCAACCGCCACCACTTTGAATACTGGTGGGACTACAACCCCAAGACCCGCAGAAACGAGCCGGTGGAGATGCCCATACGCTTCTTTGCCGAGATGTTCTGCGACCGTGTCGCCGCCAGCAAGATCTACATGCAGGACAAGTATACGCAGGCGTGTCCGCTCCAATATTTCCAACGCTCCACTGCACAAAAGGTCGGCACGATCCACCCCAGCACCGCTGCCATGCTGACAGAGATGCTGGAACTTCTGGCAAACGAGGGCGAGGATGCCGCTTTTGCCGAGCTTCGCCGGCGGGTCAAAGCTGCCAAGCAATGAGAACTCGTCATCACAAGCGTATCACAAATGTCTTGTAAAGACAGGTTCTAAAAAAATCGCCGAACCCTTGGGATCCATCCGGTTCGACGATTTCTCTTTATTCTGCCGGTGTGGTTTCTGCTGCATCCGCTGCAGAACTTCCGGAATCCACAATTCCCTGCAATACGCTGTCATCTACCGTGGTGAACTCGTCCACCTTGCCGAACTCCATCTGCACGTCGTTCACTGTGGTGAACAGCAGATTCTTGGACGGCTCATAAGTGAATGTAATGGCATCGCTTGTATCGCTGGAGGAATCCGAGTGGTATGTGATCTCGTTGTTCTCCATGCTCCATGTGGATGTGGTGCTCTGCTTCCCATTGAAATACTCCGTTGCCGCACCGCCATCCTGAAATTCGATCTGCATGACGATCGCCAGCGGCACGCCCTGCAGCGAGTCCACCAGCTGCCCGTCGCTGTTATAGCCGCCGCGCATCTCCCAGCGCCCCACAATATCCGATGTGTCGGCAACGATGGTTTCCGAACTTTTCTCCGCCGGAACGCTCTCCGCTGCGGTCGTGGATGCGGTGCTGCTCTCTGCGCTGCTGTCCTCTGTATTGCCGCATCCGGTCATGCTGCCGCACAGTACGGCTGCCGTCAAAAATGCTACAATGCCATATCTTTTTCGTTTCATATGCAATTCCTCTTTTCTGTTGTTCTCCGGTCAAAACAAAACGCGTCAATAAGAAGTCCAAGAAACTCTTACCCACGCGTTTTTTCCTATTTTCTACATTGGAGCGGGCGACGAGAATCGAACTCGCAACCTCAGCTTGGGAAGCTGATGTTTTACCACTAAACTACGCCCGCAGACGCCGCCCGCAGACGCCGTCCGCAGACGGTAAAAAACTTGGAGCTGGAAACGTGACTTGAACACGCGACCTGCGCATTACGAATGCGCTGCTCTACCAACTGAGCTATTCCAGCACCTTATTTTCCCTGGCAAGCGATACTCGCCCTTTCAATGAGAGTACTCCTTTATTATACCACATTTTCCGGCTTTGTCAAGAGGTTTTCAAAAATATTTGGAAAAAATCACAATTTCAATTGAAATCGGGGAAAAGATATGCTATAATAAAAAAGCCAAGCCCGGATTTTTTCTCCGGCAGCTTTGCAGGCCCTCATTTGCCCGCACATTTTTCTGGAAAAAATCGAAAAAACAATTGAAATCGCCAAAAGAATGTGTTATAATAGGAGTAAAATCAAAACTTCATGAAAAGGAAGGAAGCAACATGAAAAAGAAAACAAAATCAATTCTCGCAATTGTCCTTGCAGTTCTCCTGCTGCTCACCATAATTGTCACCCTGTCAACCACGATTCTGTTTTCCAAGAGCGATACCCCGAAAATTTTCGGACACTACATCTACCTCATGGAAAGCGACACCATGGAGGCAAGCGCCAGCGGAACTTCCGTTGCGACCGATCTCACCGCAGTGGCAACTGGTGGTGCAACGGTGGACAGCGAGAGCGCTTCCGCATCGATTCACAAGAATACAGCGGTCATCGCTTCGGTTTACAGCGAATCCGATCCCATCGCCAAGTATAACGCCGTCCTCTGTGTGCTGGCACCGGATGACCCCTCCACAGACGTGGATTCCGACCGCATCGCCGTTCGCCGCATCAACACCATTGCGCAGGACGAAAGCGGTATCCTGAAGTACTACCCCACCACCATGCAGGCTGACACCGTGGGAACCGAACCGCCGATCACCGTGGACAACATTCTGGGCAAATGTACTTACGAGAGCAAGGAGCTGTACTCCTATGTGAAGTTCGTCAACAGTGTTCCGGGTATCCTGCTGCTGATGGTTCTGCCGGCAGTGATCCTGGTCATCATGCTCATTGTTGCAATCGTTCGTGCCAATACCAAGAGCGACGATGATTTCGCTTTTGAGGAAAATTATGACGAGGTCTTCAGCGAAGATTCCTACGATCCCGATGCCGACTACAGCGAAGAAGAGCTTGGCGCACGTTCGCCGCTGTTCCATCCGGAGGATGCTTCCTCCAGCCGTTCTTTCGAACAGCGCCGTTCCTCCATCGCCCAGAACTTTGAGCGAAAGGCAGTCAACCCCAACTCGCCGTACCAGAAGGCACGCACCATGCAGTTCAAGGCACAGCATGACGTTCCGATCTACACCAATCCGGAAGATCAGATTCCGGTAGGCGGTACTGCGCCGGATGTCAGTCGGTATGAGAACCCCGGCTTCGACGAGGATGCAACTTCCATCTTCCACACCCGCAGCGAATATGCAGCAGACAGCACTGTCCCGCCAGTTTCCGCACCGATTGCGCCGGATTCTTCTGCTGCCTACCACGGCAGCCACGAGGCAAGTTCCCCGGAAGAGGCCCGCAACCTGGGCGAAACCAGACCGCTCTACAGCAACCCTGCATCTGCTGCTTACACCCCGCAGCACGCTGCTCCGGCACAGCCGGCCGCACCGGCTCCTGCCCCGGCTCCCGCTCCGGCACCGAAGCCGGCAGCACCGCAGCGTCCGGCAAGCAAGTATGACTCTGCTTCCATCGACGAGCTGCTCGCAATGATCGAAGACGAAAAGAAAAAGCTGGACGACTAATTCTCGCCCATATCCCCCGAAAAATCCGGCAGATCAGATGTCTGCCGGATTTTCTGTTCTGATTCGCTGAAAAAAGCGGTACAGCTTCCGAATGGAGATGGAAGCTGTACCGCTTTTTATCTTTTGAAATGCAGCGAATCGCTTACTTGCAGTCTGTAATCAGCTGATTCAGTGCGCTCAGGAATGCAGAAATAGAGGAGTTGATGATATCCGACCGGATGCCAACGCCCCAGCAGGTCTTGCCATTCTTCTCCAGTCCCACATAGGAAACCGCCTTGGAGTTGGAACGAACTGCCAGTGCGTGTTCTGTGTAGGTGGTCAGGGCAAAGTCCATGTTCAGGTATGCCTTTACCGCATTGGATACCGCATCCAGACGGCCGTTGCCGTCTGCCTGAATCACGTCCGTCTTGCCATCATAGGAGATGGTCACAGCTGCACCAATCACACCCTCCTCCTTCTGCACGAAGTGTACTTCCGGCAGGGAGATCGGTTCTTCGATGTTGACATAGTGCTCCTCGAAAATCCTGAGCACTTCCTCCGGCAGCAGTTCCTTGTGGGCGTGGTCGGAAACACCCTTGACCAGATAACCAAAGGACTCCCGCATCTTCATAGGAATGTGATAGCCATACTTGGTTTCCATCAGGTAGCTTACGCCGCCCTTGCCGGACTGGCTGTTGATTCGAATGACGTCTGCCTCGTAAACACGGCCCACATCCTCGGGGTTGATGGGCAGGTACGGCACATTCCAGTGCTTGCAGTCGTGCTCTTCCCGCCAGTGCATGCCCTTGGCGATGGCATCCTGATGGGAGCCGCTGAACGCTGCAAAAACCAGCTGTCCGCTGTACGGCGAACGCTCATAGACGTGCATTCTGGTGACACGCTCATAAACCTCAACGATCTCCGGCATATTGGAGAAGTCCAGCTCCGGATCCACGCCCTGAGAATACATGTTCAGTGCCAGCGTGATAATATCCACATTACCGGTGCGCTCGCCGTTGCCGAACAGGGTGCCCTCGATACGGTCGCCGCCCGCCAGCAGTCCCAGCTCACTGTCTGCCACTGCACAGCCGCGGTCGTTGTGGGGATGCAGGGAGATGACAACGTTTTCTCTGCGGTAGAGATTGTCGTTCATGTACTCGATCTGGTTGGCGTAGACATGGGGCATGGAGTGGGAAACCGTTACCGGCAGGTTGATGATCACCTTGTCGTCCGGCGTCGGCTCCCAGATCTTCAGCACGGCGTTGCAGATCTCCAGCGCAAACTCCGGCTCTGTTCCGGTGAAGCTCTCCGGCGAATACTCAAAGCGGAAATGGCCCTCGGTCTTTTCCCGATACTCCTTGCAGAGTTTTGCGCCAAACTCTGCGATCTTGATGATATCTTCCTTGCTCTTCTTGAACACCTGTTCCCGCTGTGCCACGGAGGTGGAGTTATACAGGTGGACGATGGCATGCTTTGCGCCCTTCAGGGATTCGAAGGTCTTGGCGATGATGTGTTCCCGTGCCTGCGTCAGCACCTGAATCGTCACATCGTCCGGAATCAGATCCTGTTCGATCAGCGTCCGGCAGAACTCGTATTCCGTTTCGGATGCAGCCGGAAAGCCGATCTCGATTTCCTTGAATCCGATCTTCACCAGATACTTGAAAAACTCCAGTTTTTCCTCCAGACTCATGGGCGTAATCAGTGCCTGATTGCCGTCCCGCAGGTCAACGCTGCACCAGATCGGTGCTTTTTCGATCATGGTCTTCTGTGCCCAGCGCATGGGCGGGTTCTTCACCGGAAAAAACTGCGGTGCATACTGTTCTACATGGTTCATCATAACGCATCCTTTCTTTCGTTCTCAGAGCTTGTTTTGTATCTTTTTATATGCGGATTTTTGCGCATGATTTTGTCGGTGACAAGGAAAAAATCCGCAGGCATACTTTCGTATGGCAAGGATTTTTGACGCAGTCAGCAGCAAAATCTGCCGAAAAGACGTACGGAAAAAGATGCGAAACAGGCTCTCATACATTTGTTTCCAGTCCAGGCAATAAAAAAGTCCCTTCCGCACAGCAATCCTGTTCGCTATGCAAAAGAGACGAAGGAACTCTCCGTGGTACCACTCTTTTTGATGCATCTCTGCACCCGCTCACGCACATCTGACAATGTGCAGCCCCGATAACGGAGGACAGTCCGGCAGAACCTACTGACACTTTCGTGCGTTCCGTCTGCGGCTCAGGGAGGAGCTATCATGAACGGCTTTCCACTGCCTCGCACCGGCCGGCAGCTCTCTGCGGCAAAACACGTCCTCTTTTTTCCCTTCAGCGCCTGTTTTTCACAAAACAAATCTGTATCTTCGAAACAACACCCCACCTGCCGCATCTGCGATTGCAGGCTGGATTGCTTATTTCTTATTATACCGCCCTGCTTTCGATTTGTCAAGTGGATTTTCAAAATTTCTTTCGATTCCTTCGGCACCGGATAAAATCCGCTTTGATTCTACAATATTTTGAACAAAATATTTACATAGTGTAAAAAAGCTTGTTAGGTGCTTGCTTTTACGAAAACGAAGTGCTATACTAAAACATAAGAACCGTTTATCCTGCGGTTTGGATTTCAGCGGACAGCATTTCGGCTGTGCCGTCTGCATTTGATAGCATCCAAGGAGGTGTGTACCATGCCAAAGACGTTTGCGTTTGCACGAGTGAGCATTCTGGAACTGACGCACCGAGTCATTTTGACCCGGAGCGAAATTTGCGCTGTACACGCCATGGTTCCAAGGAAAAATGCGGGCGGACGTTATGAAAACGCCGCACGGGTATGATGTTTGGAACCCTTCGGCAATTTGCCGGGGGTTTTTTTGAATCAGAAAGCAACCAGCCTTTCTACGGGAGAAGCGAAGGATACTTCTCTCCGGCATACAGCGCAGGCACTTCGGGTCTGTTCCAAAAATCGTATTCTTTCGTTTTCGCAAAAACTAAAAAATAAAAAGGTGAAGAGACAAATGACACTGAAAGGCGCACAAATTATTGTTGAGACCCTCATCGAACAGGGTGCAACAACGGTATTCGGCTATCCGGGCGGACAGGTCATCGATATCTACGATGCTCTCTATCTGGCACAGGATCGGATCCACCACATCATCACAGCTCACGAACAGGGCGCAGCCCACGCTGCCGACGGCTATGCACGTGCTACCGGCGAGGTAGGCGTTGTCATCGCCACCTCCGGTCCCGGCGCAACCAATCTGGTCACCGGTATCGCAACGGCTTATCTGGACTCTGTTCCGCTGGTTGCCATTACCGGCAACGTTCCGAACTCTCTCATCGGACGGGACAGCTTCCAGGAGGTCGACATCACCGGTGTAACCATGCCCATTACCAAGCACAACTTCCTGGTAAAGCATGTGGAAGAGCTGGCAGACACCATTCGGGAGGCATTCCGCATTGCAAAGTCCGGCAGACCGGGTCCGGTTCTGGTGGATATTCCCAAGGACGTGCAGAATGCGCTCTATGAGTACAGCGCACAGGCACCGGTAGTAAAAACTCCCGTTGCTCCGGCAAAGGAGGACGAGATCGAACAGGCTGCGGAGATGATTCTGGCAGCTAAGAAACCTTACATCTACATCGGCGGCGGTGCAATCACTGACAATGCCGGCGCAGAGGTTCTTGCGCTGGCGGAAAAGATCGATGCCCCCATCGGCTGCACCATGATGGGCATTTCCGCAGTTCCCACCTCCAATCCCCGCTGGCTGGGCATGGAGGGCATGCATGGTCACTATGCATCCTCCATCGCCCAGAATGAAGCAGACCTGATCATCACCGCAGGCTGCCGCTTCAGCGACAGAGGTACCGGCAACACCGCAAAGTATGCCCGCAACGCAAAGATCATTCACATTGATATCGATGCTTCGGAAATCCGGAAGAATATCTCCGTAGAACTGGGAATCGCCGGTTCGATGCGGGAGATTCTGGGACGGCTGACAGAAAAGCTGCCGCAGCAGACACATCCGGAATGGATGGCGCATGTGGCGGATCTCCAGAAGTACACCAGGGAGCTGGAGGCACAGGATCCCGCCGAGCTGACACCGTTCACCGCCATTGACGCCATTGCCGCAGTTGCGGACAAGGACACCATTGTGGCAACAGACGTTGGGCAGCACCAGATGTGGGTGGCACAGCACTATCCGTTCGAAACACCCCGCACCTTTATCTCCAGCGGCGGTCTGGGCACCATGGGCTTCGGTCTGGGCGCAGCCATCGGTGCTGCAACAGCAACCGGCAGAAAGACCGTTCTGGTCACCGGCGACGGCAGCTTCGGCATGAACCTCAACGAACTGGCAACCGCCGTTTCCAATCAGACACCGGTTGTTGTATTCATCATGAACAACGGCGTTCTGGGCATGGTTCGCCAGTGGCAGACCCTGTTCTTCGACAAGCACTACTCCAACACCACGCTGGAGCGCAAGACTGACTTCGTCAAGCTGGCCGAGGCGTTCGGCATGCCGGGATACCGTGCACTGAACATGGACGAGCTGAAAGAGGTTCTGCCCAAGGCATTCGCAGAAAACGGTCCTGTCCTCATTGATTGTGCCATTGACTGTGACGCATTCGTTCTGCCGATGCTTCCGCCGGGCGGCTGTATTGATGATATCATCGTGGATATCGATGCAATGTAAAGGGGTGTGCTGCAATGGATAGAATTGAACGCTTTGTTATCTCCATCCTCGTTGCAAACCATTCGGGTGTTCTCTCCCGTGTTTCGGGCATGTTCACCAGACGAGGATTTAATATTGACACGCTGACCGTCGGAGAAACCGAATCGCCGGAGTTCTCCCGCATCACCATCTCCACCCACTGCGACCGTTCGGTCTGCGACCAGATCGTCAAGCAACTGGAAAAGATGTATGATGTCAAGACCGTCAAGGTCATGAAACGGGATCTGACCGTCACCCGTGAACTGCTGCTCATCAAGATCAACAATGTGGCAGACAAGCGGCAGGATATCATGTCTGTGGTCGATGTTTTCCGTGCGAAGATCACCGACTATTCTCCGGAGGCGCTGGTCATCGAAATTCGTGGCGAGTCCTCAAAAATCAACGCTTTTATTGAGTTGCTGGAGCCGTACGGCATTCTGGAAATGTGCCGCACCGGACTGGTTGCTCTTGAAAGAGGCGGCTCTTGCCTGAAAGATGCATGAGTCACCTGATATGACAGTAGCGAAACCACGCTGCTGAAATCTAAATTTATTCAAAGGAGTCTTTCACAATGGATCACGTTGCAAAGGTTTTTTATCAGGAAGACTGTGACCTGTCTCTGCTGTACGGCAAGACAATCGCTGTTATCGGCTACGGCAGCCAGGGTCACGCACACGCACTGAATGCCAAGGAATCTCTGGGCGACAAGGCCAGAGTTATCATCGGTCTGTACAAGGGCAGCAAGTCCTGGGCAAAGGCTGAGGCACAGGGTTTCGAAGTATTCACCGCAGCAGAGGCTGCAAAGCAGGCTGATATCATCATGATCCTGATCAATGATGAGAAGCAGGCAGCAATGTACAAGAAGGACATTGCACCGAACCTGGAGCCGGGCAACATGCTGATGTTCGCTCACGGTTTCGCAATCCACTTCGGTCAGATCATCCCGCCGGCAGACGTTGACGTTACCATGATCGCTCCGAAGGGACCGGGTCACACCGTTCGTTCGGAATATCAGGCTGGCAAGGGCGTTCCGTGCCTGGTTGCCGTACAGCAGGATGCTACCGGCAAGGCACAGGATCTGGCTCTGGCTTACGGTCTGGCAATCGGCGGCGCAAGAGCCGGCGTTCTGGAAACCACATTCCGCACCGAGACTGAAACCGACCTGTTCGGCGAGCAGGCTGTTCTGTGCGGCGGTGTCTGCGCTCTGATGCAGGCTGGTTTTGAAACACTGTGCGAAGCTGGCTATGACCCGAGAAACGCTTACTTTGAGTGCATCCACGAGATGAAGCTGATCGTTGACCTGATCTACCAGAGCGGTTTCGCAGGCATGCGTTACTCCATCTCCAACACCGCAGAATACGGCGACTATATCACTGGTCCGAAGCTGATCACTGAGGAGACCAAGAAGACCATGAAGCAGATCCTGAAGAACATTCAGGACGGTTCCTTCGCAAAGGAATTCCTGCTGGATATGAGCGAAGCTGGCGGTCAGGCTCACTTCCGTGCAATGCGGAAGCTGGCTGCTGAGCATCCGTCCGAGAAGGTCGGCGAAGAGATCCGCAAGCTGTACAGCTGGAACGGCGAAGACAAGCTGATCAACAACTAAGAACCCGCCTTCACAAGCGTATCCACGTGTCTTTTCGGCAAATTTTGCTGCATCCTGCGTGAAAAATACTTGCCGGGCGACAGCCCGCCTGCGTATTTTTGCCTTGTCTGCAACAAAATTATGCTCGAAAATCCACATATATTTCTTGTGCAGACAGGTCCTAAGACAGTTGTGTCGCGCCCCCATTTCTGAATAAGATGGGATACGCAGGTATCAAACCATAGCAAAAAACTGCTTTCCTGACCAATCATCGGGAAAGCAGTTTTTCGATACGCAACCAATCCATTGTGACATATACATGAGGTGAAAGAAATGAGCAGTAATTTTTACTGTGACGGTGTTGACAAAGCACCGCAGCGTTCCCTGTTCAATGCACTGGGAATGACAAAAGAAGAGATGCAGCGTCCGCTGGTCGGCATCGTTTCCTCTTATAACGAGATCGTACCGGGACACATGAACATTGACAAAATCGTCGAGGCTGTCAAACTGGGCGTTGCCATGGCTGGCGGCACACCGGTGGTATTTCCGGCAATCGCTGTTTGCGACGGCATCGCCATGGGCCACACCGGCATGAAGTATTCTCTGGTGACCCGTGACCTGATCGCAGATTCCACCGAGTGCATGGCGCTTGCGCATCACTTTGACGCACTGGTCATGATTCCGAACTGCGATAAGAACGTGCCGGGACTGCTGATGGCTGCTGCCAGAGTCAACGTCCCCACCGTATTCGTCAGCGGCGGTCCGATGCTGGCCGGCCACGTCAAGGGCAAGAAAACCAGCCTCTCCAGCATGTTTGAGGCAGTCGGCTCCTACGCTGCCGGCAAATTCACGCTGGAAGATGTGGAGGAGTTCGAAAACAAAGCATGTCCGACATGCGGTTCCTGCTCCGGTATGTACACCGCAAACTCCATGAACTGCCTGACCGAGGTACTGGGCATGGGTCTGCGCGGCAACGGCACCATCCCCGCCGTTTACTCCGAGCGCATCAGCGCATCAAGCTGGCAAAGCAGGCAGGTATGGCTGTCATGGATATGTACCGGAAGAACATCCGTCCCCGTGATATCATGACTGCGGAGGCATTCGAGAACGCACTGACTGCTGACATGGCGCTGGGCTGCTCCACCAACAGCATGCTGCACCTGCCGGCAATCGCCAACGAATGCGGCATCAAGATCGATCTGGATATGGTCAACGAGATCAGCGCAAGAACCCCGAACATCTGCCATCTGGCACCGGCGGGCCACGCCTACATGGAAGACCTGAACGAGGCAGGCGGCATCTATGCCGTTCTGAACGAACTGACCAAGAAAAACCTGCTGCACACCGACGTCATGACCGTTACCGGCCACACCATGGCGGAGAACGTCCGTGGCTGCATCAACAAGAATCCGGACATCATCCGCCCCATCGATCAGCCGTACAGCGAAACCGGCGGTATTGCTGTCCTCAAGGGCAATCTGGCACCGGATCGCTGCGTGGTAAAGCGGAGCGCTGTTGCCAAGGAAATGCTGGTACACCGTGGCCCTGCCAAGGTCTTTAACAGCGAGGAAGAGGCAATTGCAGCCATCACCGGCGGCAAGATCGTCAAGGGTGATGTGGTTGTCATCCGTTACGAAGGCCCTGCCGGCGGCCCGGGCATGCGGGAAATGCTGTCCCCGACTTCTGCCATCGCAGGTATGGGTCTGGACAAGGACGTTGCCCTCATCACAGACGGCCGTTTCTCCGGTGCGACCCGTGGCGCTGCCATCGGCCACGTTTCTCCGGAGGCAGTCAACGGCGGTACGATCGCCTATGTACAGGACGGCGATATGATCTCCATCGACATCCCGAACCACAGCATCCAGCTGGAGGTTTCGGACGAGGAACTGGCAGAGCGGAAAAAGACCACCAAGATCCTGGTCAAGGAAAACCTCACCGGCTATCTGAAACGCTACTCCAAGATGGTTTCCTCTGCGGATCAGGGTGCGATCATTAACCGTATGGATTAAGAGTTCGTGTTCATAGGCGTCTATCTACGTCTTTTCGGCA
>NZ_FR898070.1:0-612 GCF_000437175.1 Ruminococcus sp. CAG:330
GAAGCACTTTCTGCCCACTCTGATGCGACCTTTACGAAATCGCTGAGTGCTGCAAGGACATCTATGAGGGTTTTCATTCGGTTTCACTCCTTTGCATATTTTTGACGATAGGTCTGAGAACTAAATTCCGCTAATATTTGGCGAATCACTTCTGCTTGCCGAATATCTGCAAACAATAGCAATTGCTCCAAAGCAACAGATTGTTCTTCTGTAAGCATATTTTTATATGGATGATACCAATCTGCTACTCTAACACCGCCGCCATTCCCGGAACACGTCTCCAGAGGATAGTCCAATGCAAGTGCATGAATGTCGTTGCGAACAGTATTACAACATACACACAATTCCTGTGCAAGAAGTGGAACTGTTGTTTGTCTGCGAGCAACTAAAATCTTCATGATTTCGGCACGCCGTTCATTCACACTCACATGGACACCCCCTTTCCTAATCGTCGAACTTACTCTATCATTCAAACTACCAGCCTTTTTGGTAGTTTGAAAAGAGTTCACAAAACATTTTCAATTTGTACAGGCATAAAAACACCGACAAGGTACAGAAAAAAATTCTGCACCTCATCGGATGTTCTCACTTTTTTACCAAACTGGTCAGCCA